>NZ_JAJKHN010000020.1:0-84190 GCF_020982715.1 Bacteroides sp. 1_1_30 | reverse complement strand
GCTATCATATAGAGCTTTCCAGAAAATAAATAAAATGTATATTATACACCCATAAAAACAAAAAAGGCTTCATGAATCAATGATTCATAAAGCCTTATAAAGAATACTCGTACTCGAAGCGGGACTTGAACCCGCACAGCCGCAATGGCCAAAGGATTTTAAGTCCTTCGTGTCTACCATTCCACCATTCGAGCATCCTTTCAAAGAAAGAGCGGAAAACGAGACTCGAACTCGCGACCCTAACCTTGGCAAGGTTATGCTCTACCAACTGAGCTATTTCCGCGTTTTTTCAACGGGTGCAAAGATAAGTAGTTTACTTGTTTCTGCCAAATCTTTTCGGAGGAAAGTTTAAAAAACTATCCTCCGAAAGTTTATTTTATCTTCCAAGCAGTGCTTTCTCCGCTTTCTCCATTCCACAAAA
The DNA here is from genome assembly GCF_020982715.1 of Bacteroides sp. 1_1_30. Classification (NCBI taxonomy): domain Bacteria; kingdom Pseudomonadati; phylum Bacteroidota; class Bacteroidia; order Bacteroidales; family Bacteroidaceae; genus Bacteroides; species Bacteroides sp. 1_1_30. Next base: position 83,769 of record NZ_JAJKHN010000020.1, on the reverse strand, counting down.
GTTGAATCCATCAATCACTTGCTGCATCAATGCGGAGATTTCTGCATTACAAAGGTTACCAATACTACCTTCATGAGTATGGTGTACTTCTTTAGTATGCGAGAATTTACCTGCTTCAATATCCAAACCTACCTTTTTATATGCATCACGGAAAGGCATACCTTCACGTGCCAAACGATTTACCTCTTCCACACTAAAAATAAGAAGGTATTTGTCATCATCAAGAATATGTTCATTTACCTTTATTTCATTCATGATATAGGTTGTCATCTGCAAACAGTCTTTCAATTCCTGAAAAGCAGGAAGGAAAACTTCTTTGATAATCTGCAAATCACGGAAATAGCCGGAAGGCAGATTGTTCGCAATCATCATAATCTGTTGGGGAAGCGATTGCAATTTATTACATTTAGCACGTGTCAATTCAAACACATCAGGATTCTTCTTATGAGGCATAATGCTGGATCCTGTGGTGCAGTCATCGGGCAACTTGACGAAACCGAAGTTTTGACTGTTAAACATACAGGCGTCAAAAGCTAATTTGGAGATTGTTCCGGCAATCGTAGCCAATGCAAAAGCAACATTGCGTTCCATCTTTCCACGCCCCATTTGAGCATATACAACATTGTAATTCATTGAATCAAAACCTAATAAGTCAGTCGTCATGGTACGGTTCAAAGGAAAAGACGAACCATATCCGGCTGCTGAACCTAATGGATTACGATTGCACATTTTAAATGCTGCCTGCAAAAACAGCATATCGTCCATAAGACTCTCGGCATAGGCACCAAACCACAAGCCAAAAGAAGAAGGCATTGCAATCTGCAAGTGTGTATACCCCGGCATCAAAACGTTTTTATATCGTTCGCTCTGACGGATCAAGACATGAAATAGTTGTTCCACCGCTTCGGCAACCTCTTTTATTTGCGTACGGGTAAAAAGTTTCAAGTCCAACAGAACCTGATCATTTCTGGAACGGCCACTATGTATTTTCTTTCCGATATCACCCAAACGACGGGTCAACATCAATTCTACCTGCGAATGTACATCTTCCACCCCGTCTTCTATCACAAATTCACCTTTTTCGGCCGAGGCATAAATACTCTTCAATTCCACCAGCAACTGGTCCAGTTCTTCTTTTTTCAACAACCCAATGCTTTCAAGCATCGTAATATGAGCCATAGAACCAAGCACATCATGCTTGGCCAAATAAAGATCCATCTCACGATCACGACCTACCGTGAAACGTTCGATATCCTTATTTACCTGTACGGACTTCTCCCAAAGTTTCTGTGCCATAAAAAAAAGTTTAATATTCAATAACTGCCAGCATATCAACCATCTTCTCCAAACCTTCCTGGAGAGGTTTCTGCACCATTGCTTTCATAAATGGATTAAGATCCATTCCGATAGTAACCTTCACTTTACACTCTTCTTCTGCAGTTTCAACCAGTTGAATCCACATATTAAAAGGAAGAGGAGAGTTAGTTGTCGCCAACTTTATACATTTACAAGGATCGCGCTCTACAATTTGCAAAGTCAATTGCCCAATAGGGGAAACACTAAAACTCAACGTGTCCGAATCAAAACTCAAATCCTGCACCTTATCTTTTGGCAAACGGTCTTTGACTGCTTCCAGATTACTTAAATCCGAAAGTTTATTATATACGCGCTCCTGGCTGTAAGGTATTACCTTGACACTACTCTCAAAATTACTCATAAACTTCTATTAGTATAAAACAAAAAAAGAACAATCCGGCCAAATATTGTCCGAACAGTTCTTTTTACCAAATATGTTTGATCAAAAAATGAATCTTATTTTCCAGCATCCCAATGAGCAGGGTCTTTACGCCATTCGTTCAATGTCTGTATGTCTTCTTTTTCAATATAACCTGTACGAAGAGCAACATCAAGCACTGCTTCATAATTGGTCAACGTTACCAAAGTCACCTTCGCATTTTTGAATGCCTCTTCTGCTACCGGGAATCCATACGTATAAGCTGCAACCATACCGATCACTTCGCAACCATCGCGACGAATTGCTTCAACAGCCTTCAAACTACTACCACCTGTAGAAATCAAATCCTCTACGACTACGACTTTCATACCCGGACGAAGTTCACCTTCAATCAGGTTCTCCAATCCATGATCTTTGGGGGTAGAACGAACATACACGAACGGCAGATTCAATGCATCAGCCACTAAAGCTCCCTGCGGGATAGCACCTGTAGCCACACCAGCAATCGCATCCACCTGTCCGAATCGTTCCAATATCAGACGTGTAATTTCAATCTTCACAAAATTACGAAGAGAAGGATAGGACAGAGTTTTACGGTTGTCACAGTAAAAGGGGGATTTCCATCCAGAAGCCCATGTAAAAGGGTTAGCGGGTTGAAGTTTAATAGCCTTAATCTTCAACAGTTTCTCCGCAAATAGTCTCTCTAAGTTTTTCATAACTAAACTAACTATTAATTATTTGCCGCAAAAGTACAGAAATTGAACGAGAATAAAAAGAAGAATCCGTTTATTTTTTCAGTCAATTTGTTCCTCTTCATCGGGAATGTCGATACAACGCTTAATATCTTTCAGTTCAAAGCCACGACTCATAGCGAATCGCATCAACTTTCCATTCAATTCATAATCGTCTGCTGCATGGATACTTTTCCGTTTGGAAGCCAACAGGTCACGCAGAATAGAAAGGTATTCTTCTTCATCAATCTCGTTCAAATAACGCCATGCCACATCAGATGGGATCTTCTTCATATAAAGCCCTTGGGCTATTTTCATTTTCCCCCACTTGGCAAAGCGGAACTTGTCATTCACAAAAGCTCTGCAGAAACGTTCATCATCGATAAACTTCTCTGATTCCAGTCGGTCAAGAATACGCGCAATGGTATCATAGGCAATTCCCCAACGTTGTAACTTCTCATTTATTTCTGCCCGGCAATGCTCGGCAGTGGAGCAGTAAGAGGCTACGCGATTTAAAGCCTCTTCATCAGTTAATTGTGCACTCATCGGTTAGCTGTAACTATTCTATCTTTTCCAAATATGTCTTTTATAACACGAACATCACGATATTGGTTCATTTCAAGTATGTGTGCTGTTTCCTGGCCATAGGCCTGGTTGATTTCAAAATAAAGTTTCCCACCCGGCAAGAGCAATTCACTTCCCAGACGGGCTATACGATTATAAAACCGTAAAGGATCCTCGTCAGGAACAAACAGGGCCAGCCCCGGTTCCCATTCAAGGACATTAGCGTCCATTTCGTTCTTTTCCATTTCGGTCACATAAGGCGGATTGCTGACAATAACATCGAAAGACGGTATCTTTTCCCAGTCATCGGCCAGAACATCTCTTTGTAGAAATCTCACCCGAGCTTCCAAGGCGTCATTGTTTTTACGAGCAATAGCCAATGCTTCTTCCGAAATATCCCAAGCTTCTACTTCTGCATCCGGAAGTTTTTTATCCAAAGAGATCGCAATACATCCGCTTCCCGTACCTATATCTAATAGACGACGAGCATTTGGATTCTCCTCTACTATTAGTTCCACAAGCTCCGCGGTCTCCGGCCGGGGAATCAGTACGCCGGAAGCAACCTTAAAATTCCTTCCACAAAACTCCGCAATACCACGAATGTACTGTATAGGTTCATTTTTCTGTAAACGGAATATAATGTTTTCTAATTCACGCTGTTTGCATTCGGATAAAATTATATCTTTGCCCATGTAAATATCAAGCGCATCTAAACCTAACATGTCGCAACAAATCAGCATCGAAAGGGCTTTTACCTCCTCCGGTGGATAGATTTCCTGCAAAGATTGGCGAATGTAAGCGGTGATACGATTCATATTTTCACAATTTCGGAGTGCAAAAGTAAGAATAATATGGCGAAGAGCACCAAAATGGAAGAAGAAAAATACATGAGACGTTGCATTGAGCTTGCAAAGAATGGGTTATGCAACGTATCTCCAAACCCGATGGTAGGGGCCGTTATCGTATGTGACGGGCGAATTATCGGCGAAGGTTACCACATTCGCTGTGGCGAGGCGCATGCGGAGGTTAATGCGATCCGTTCTGTCAAAGATGAGTCATTGTTGAAACGTTCTACGATTTATGTCAGTCTGGAGCCTTGTTCCCACTATGGGAAAACGCCTCCTTGTGCCGATCTTATTATAGAGAAGCAGATACCACGCATTGTTATCGGTTGCCAAGACCCTTTTTCAGAAGTGGCCGGACGGGGAATTCAGAAATTACGGGATGCCGGACGAGAAGTGAGAGTTGGTGTATTAGAGGAAGAATGTAAATCGCTGATTCGCCGTTTTATCACTTTTAATACGCTTCACCGTCCTTTCATTACACTGAAATGGGCAGAATCAGCCGATCACTTTATTGATATAGAACGTACAGACGGAAAACCGGTAGTCCTCTCCTCTCCTCTTACTTCCATGTTAGTGCATAAAAAAAGAGCGGAGGCGGATGCGATTATGGTAGGCAGGCGAACTGCTTTATTGGATAATCCGTCACTTACGGTACGCAACTGGTATGGGCACAACCCGATACGCGTTGTGTTAGATCGCACGCTATCCCTCCCTAATGATTTACAAATATTCGATGGCAACGTGCCTACATTTATCTTTACTGAAAAGCAACAGCCAGAAAAAAAGAACATCACATATATCACCATCAACTTTAACCATAACCCATTGAAACAGATCATGGAAGCATTGTATCAACGAAAAATACAATCATTATTGGTGGAAGGAGGCAGACAATTGCTGCAATCATTCATTGATAATGAGCTATGGGATGAAGCCTATATCGAAAAGTGCCCCGGCCGGTTACACTCCGGTGTTAAAGCACCTCAAATGGACGATAATTTTAGTTATTCGATAGAAGAACACTTCGAAAGACAAATTTGGCATTATGTTCGTCGAATATAGCTAAGATAGTTCTATTCAGGGGGTTTTACGTCGATAAAAACAGTGTTATTATCTATAATTTTATATAAAACTTACCTGTAATGTTCATTATCGGAAAAAATGTTTCTATTTTTGCAACTTGTAAATAAACACAATCTTTCAAATGAAAATAAAGTTTTTATCATTCATTGCGAGTTTTTTCATGGTGTCATTTGTTATAACGTCATGTCTTGATGACGATAATAACATCGAATATAGCCCGGATGCAACTATACATGCGTTTGCACTTGACACAGCAGGCCTTGGGAGTTATAAATTCACTATTGACCAATTATCACGTGAAATCTATAACGAAGACTCTCTTCCTGTTCATGCCGATACCATCATTGACAAGATTTTAATCAAAACATTAACAACGGCATCAGGTGTCGTTACGATGAAGGACAAAAGCGGAAACGATTCCGTTTTAAACATCAATGATTCGATCGATCTTCGGAAAGAACTTACTATAAAAGTATGGTCAACAGAAGCATTAGCGGGTATATCTCCTAATCAGACTAAGGAATACAAGATCAAAGTAAATGTGCACAAGCATGATCCGGATTCGTTGAGATGGGATTATGTAGGTAAAATGCAGGACGAGATCATTGGAGAACAAAAAACGATTGAATTCAACAATAAAATCCTTACCTATTCCATAGTAGAAGGAGGAAATTTGAAAGTATACCAAAACAGCAACTATTCAAATTGGACAGCGGCAGGGACCAATACTACAGGTGATCTTACCAGTACACTACCTAATTCTATACTTCCTCTGAATGGAATCATATTAGCGACCGCTAATAATAAAGTATATGAATCAACAGATGGTGTTGCTTGGGCAGTTTCTGATAAATTCTCCGGCAATGTAAAAACATTTATCTCAAAAATACCTGTAGATACTGATACTAAAATAACCTATATCAAAACTGAAAGCGGAAAACAATATATTTATTCAATATTAGAATCAGAGCTAGGTTCAACGGATTCAGAAAAAGAAATCGAAGAAGCGGACAAGGAATTCCCTGTGGACAACATTTCTTACACAACCTTTAATAAAGGAAGTAGTTACTATCGTAATATCATCGTAGGAAAGCATGAACCTGCAATAGAGATCGATATTAATAATAAGAAAGTTCCTATTACTATTGCATGGGGATATGACGGTAATGTTTGGGCTAAGTTGGGAACAAAATCTACAACAGCTTACTGTCCGGCATTTGATAATCCAACCGTTATTTATTATAACGAACTTTTTTATGTGTTTGGAAACGAGTTCGAATCAATCTATGTTTCTCCAAACGAAGGAATAGCCTGGCAAAAAGCAAATAAAAAATTCTCCTTCCCCCATCAGGACTGGAATGAATCTGGTTTTACTCCGAGTATAGAAAAACCGGAATTCAGAGGAAGAAAGAACTATTCTATAGTGCAAGATACAGAAAATAAGTTTATCTATGTTTTATTCGGTAAAGAAAAAAACATTACTTTCACTGAAGAAGTAGAAAAAGCTGAAGAAACTCGAGCTACCGAATCTAAAGTCAGGGGACCTTATAGTCATGATTCAGAAGTTTGGCGTGGTCGTCTTAATCAGCTATGGTTTGATTTGGCAAATGCCGGGAAATAAAAACGTATACGTTTAAAATAAAAAGATGTCCTATATAGAACAAATAGACAAAACTCGGATACCACAACACGTAGCCATCATTATGGATGGAAACGGACGATGGGCAAAACAACGAGGGGAAGAACGTACTTACGGTCACCGTGCTGGCGCAGAAACGGTACAGAATATTACTGAAGATGCTGCCAGACTGGGGATTAAGTACTTGACACTTTATACCTTCTCAACCGAGAACTGGAATCGGCCGCAAGACGAGATAGCGGCTTTGATGAATCTATTGCTAGAATCTATTGAAGAAGAGACACTGATGAAGAACAATATTCGCTTCAACGTAATCGGTGATTTCAAGAAGTTACCGGTTGAAGTTCAGAAAAGTTTGACGTCATGTATAGAACGCACGTCCAAAAATAGTGGAATGTATATGGTACTAGCTCTTAGTTACTCATCCCGTTGGGAAATAACAGAAGCGGTACGGCAAATAGCAACGCAAGTAAAAACGGGAGAAATATCTCCCGAGCAAATAACCGATGAGTGTATCTCATCTCATCTGGATACTAATTTTATGCCCGATCCGGATTTACTGATCCGAACGGGAGGAGAAATCCGGCTAAGCAATTACCTTCTATGGCAATGTGCTTATTCGGAGCTTTATTTTTGTGATACCTTCTGGCCGGACTTCGACAAAGAAGAACTCTACAAAGCCATTTGGGAATACCAACAAAGGGAACGCCGATTCGGCAAAACCAGTGAACAGATCAGCTAATATAACTCGAAACATCAAATTATAACATAAATGCATTATCGTATTTCCTTTATATTCATAACGTTTGTCTGCCTGTGCTGCTTTGCGACAACAGGCGTTGCGCAAAATGCTAATACTGATGAAGACTCAAAACCTGTCATCTTATACTCCGGAACACCCAAAAAGTATGAGATAGCAGATATTAAAGTTGAAGGCGTAAAGAATTATGAAGACTATGTATTGATTGGGCTATCCGGACTATCGGTAGGACAAACAATTACTGTGCCGGGTGACGAAATCACTGGAGCAATCAAACGTTATTGGCGTCATGGTTTGTTCTCAAATGTACAAATCACAGCCGAGAAAATAGAAGGCAACAAAATCTGGTTAAAAATCAGTCTGACACAACGCCCACGTATCGCAGATGTACGCTACCACGGTGTGAAAAAGTCAGAACGTACCGACCTTGAGGCCAAACTAGGAATGGTAAAAGGCATGCAGATTACTCCGAATACCGTAGACCGTGCCAAAACATTGATTAAACGTTATTTTGATGACAAGGGATTTAAAAATGCCGAAGTAATCATCGCACAGAAAGACGATCCTTCCAGCGAGAATCAGGTGATTGTGGACATTGATATAGACAAAAAGGAGAAAATCAAAGTACACAAAATCACCATTGCAGGAAACACTGCAATCAAGGCTTCCAAGCTGAAAAAAGTAATGAAGAAAACCAATGAGAAAGGTAAACTTCTAAACTTGTTCCGCACCAAGAAATTCGTGCCGGAAAACTTTGAAGCAGATAAACAACTTATCATCGACAAGTATAATGAGCTGGGATATCGTGATGCAATGATCGTTAAAGACAGCGTTTCACAATATGATGAAAAGACGGTAGATGTATATTTGGATATAGACGAAGGTCAGAAATACTACCTCCGTAACGTGACATGGGTAGGTAATACTCTTTATCCGTCGGAACAGTTGAACTTCCTGCTTCGTATGAAGAAAGGCGATGTATACAACCAAAAGTTGTTGAATGAGCGTGTTTCTACAGACGACGATGCTATCGGTAACTTATATTACAATAACGGTTACCTCTTCTACAACCTTGATCCGGTAGAAGTAAATATCGTAGGCGACTCTATCGACCTCGAAATGAGAATCTATGAAGGTCGTCAGGCCACTATCAATAAGATTAAGATCAGTGGTAACGACCGTTTGTATGAAAACGTCGTTCGCCGTGAACTTCGTATCCGCCCGGGACAGCTGTTCAGCAAAGAAGACTTGATGCGTTCTTTGCGTGAAATCCAGCAAATGGGCCACTTTGACCCGGAAAAACTGCAACCGGATATTCAACCGGATCCGATGAATGGAACTGTTGACATAGGCTTGCCTTTGACTTCCAAAGCCAACGACCAGGTAGAGTTCTCTGCCGGTTGGGGACAAACGGGTATCATTGGTAAGTTGAGTTTGAAGTTTACCAACTTCTCTGTAGCCAACCTGTTACACCCGGGTGAAAACTACCGTGGTATCCTGCCGCAAGGTGACGGACAGACATTGACTATCAGCGGACAGACGAATGCTAAATACTACCAATCATACAGTATTTCATTCTTCGATCCATGGTTTGGCGGTAAACGTCCGAACTCATTCTCTGTATCAGCATTCTTCTCTGTACAGACAGACATCAGTAGCCGTTACTACAATTCCAGCTATTTCAACAACTACTACAACAGCATGTATAGTGGTTACGGTGGTTATGGTATGTACAATTACGGTAACTACAACAACTACGAAAACTATTATGACCCGGACAAGTCTATCAAGATGTGGGGACTTTCCGTAGGTTGGGGTAAACGTCTGAAATGGCCGGATGACTATTTCACTCTTTCTGCAGAATTAGCTTATCAACGCTACAACTTGAGCGACTGGCAATACTTCCCGGTAACCAACGGTAAATGTAATGACCTTAGCATTTCATTGACTTTGGCACGTAACTCTATTGACAACCCGATCTTCCCCCGTTCAGGTTCAGATTTTTCATTGTCAGTTCAGCTTACACCGCCTTACTCATTGATGGACGGTAAAGACTATAAGGGATATTATAGTAACCCTGAAACAGGTAGCATTACCCAGGACAACATGAATAAACTTCATAAATGGATAGAATACCACAAATGGAAATTCAAAGGCAAAACGTATACTCCGTTGATGGACCCGATTGCACATCCGAAATGTCTGGTGTTAATGACACGTACTGAATTCGGTTTGTTAGGTCACTACAACCAATACAAGAAATCTCCGTTCGGAACATTCGACGTGGGTGGTGACGGTATGACCGGTTATTCAACTTATGCAACTGAAAGTATCGCTTTGCGCGGTTACGAAAACAGCTCATTAACTCCATACGGATCTGAAGGTTATGCTTACGCACGCCTCGGCATTGAATTAAGATATCCGTTGATGCTGGAAACAAGTACTAACATTTATGTGTTAGGTTTCCTAGAAGCTGGTAACGCATGGCACGATATCAAGAAATTCAATCCATTCGAATTGAAACGTTCTGCCGGTGTCGGTGTTCGTATCTTCCTGCCGATGATTGGTATGATGGGTATTGACTGGGGTTACGGTTTCGACAAAGTATTTGGTTCTAAACAATACGGAGGAAGTCAATTCCACTTTATCTTAGGACAAGAATTCTAATGTATCATCAAAAACTAAACGTTATGAGAAAGTCTGTTCTATTAATCATGATGCTGTTTGCTGTCAGCATGGCGGCAAATGCACAGAAGTTTGCACTGATCGATACGGAATATATCATGAAGAATATTCCGGCAGCTCAAAGCGCTAATGAGCAAATGCAAGAAGCTACGAAGAAATACCAGAGCGAAGTAGAAGCCCTGGCAAAAGAAGCACAAAAGATGTTCCAGGACTACCAGGCAAAATCTTCCACTCTTTCTGCCGCACAAAAGACAAAGACAGAAGATGCAATCGTAGCTAAAGAAAAAGCAGCAGCCGAGTTGAAGCGTAACTACTTCGGTCCGGAAGGCGAATTAGCCAAGATGAGAGACAAGTTGATTACTCCGATTCAGGACGATATTTATGAAGCCGTGAAAGCTATATCACAGCAACATGGATATGATTTGATTATCGACAGAGCCTCTGCTACAGGTATAATATTTGCAAATCCACGCATAGATATTAGTGATGAAATCCTAAGAAAATTAGGATATTCAAATTAATTTCATACATTTGCAGCTGGAAATAACTAAAAATCATTCAAATAAATTATAGAACTATGCTAAAAAAAATTGCACTTGTAATGTTGCTTGCACTCCCAATGGGTGTATTTGCACAGAACCTGAAATTCGGCCACATTAATGCACAGGAAATCATCACTGTGATGCCGGAATTCACCAAAGCTCAAAATGACATTCAGACTTTAGAAAAACAACTTACTGCTGAACTTCAGAGAACGCAGGAAGAATTCAACAAGAAATATCAGGAATTCCAACAAGCTATCGCTAAGGATTCTCTTCCTCCCAACATCGCTGAAAGAAGACAAAAAGAATTGCAAGATATGATGCAAAGACAAGAGCAATTCCAACAAGATGCTCAACAGCAAATGGCGAAAGCACAAAATGATGCCATGGCTCCTATCTATCAGAAGTTGGACAATGCTATCAAAGCCGTAGGCGCTGCTGAAGGTGTAATCTACATCTTCGACCTGGCAAGAACTTCGATTCCATACGTAAACGAATCACAGAGCATCAACTTGACTAGCAAGGTAAAAGCAAATCTTGGTATCAAATAAGAACTGACCAAGAATAAAGAAATACCAAAAGGGAAAGAGAAAGAAGGATCAACTTCTTTCTCTTTCCCTTTTTTTGGCGTACATTTGCGTATATAAATCAAGTGTGTCATGAAGCAACATCTATCCAATACGCCCGGACCGATCGGAGTATTTGACTCCGGTTACGGAGGTCTGACCATCTTAGACAAAATAAGAGAAGTATTACCGGAATATGATTATATCTATTTGGGAGATAATGCACGTGCTCCTTACGGAACACGTTCTTTTGAGGTCGTATACGAATTTACCCGGCAAGCGGTCAACAAACTATTTGATATGGGCTGCCACCTGGTTATATTAGCTTGCAATACAGCTTCCGCAAAAGCTTTGCGCAGTATTCAGATGAATGATTTACCAGGCATCGATCCGGCTCGCCGTGTGCTCGGAGTCATCCGCCCTACCGTAGAGTGTGTCGGAGAGATAAGCAAAAATCAGCATATCGGTGTACTGGCAACAGCAGGCACCATCAAATCCGAATCGTATCCGTTGGAAATACACAAGCTATTTCCTGAAATCCAGGTCAGCGGCACAGCCTGTCCGATGTGGGTATCACTAGTTGAAAACAATGAATCACAGGACGAAGGAGCAGACTATTTTATCCAGAAGTACATCAACCAATTGCTATCAAAGGATCCTCAAATAGATACTGTCATTCTCGGATGTACTCATTTCCCCATACTTCTACCCAAAATCCGGCAATATATTCCGGAGCATATCAGTGTAATTGCGCAAGGTGAGTATGTTGCGGAAAGTCTGAAAGACTATCTGAAAAGACATCCCGAAATGGATGCAAAATGCACGAAGAATGGGAACTGTCAGTTTTACACGACCGAAGCGGAAGAAAAGTTTTCAGAATCGGCCTCTACTTTCCTGAAACAGCAGATTAGTGTAAAACACATCACGCTCGAATAAAATTTAAGAAAAAAAGTAACCGTTTCTCTCTCTTTTTTGTTATATTTGTAGATAACCCCTAATAAGCAAGATCATGAAAGAAGAAGATTATAGCAAAGCAATAGAAGTATTCTCCGGATCCCCATGGGAAGCCGAGATCATCAAAGGGCTATTAGAAAGCAATGACATCCGTTGCGTAATCAAAGATGGGATTATGGGTACACTGGCACCCTATATCGCTCCTTCCGTATCCGTTCTTGTCACCGAGGACCAATACGAAGCGGCCACCGCACTTATCAGGAGCCGGGCCGAGAAAGATAACGACTGATGCGGTCGAGCCCTTCGCGGATATTCTCCAATGAATTTGCATAGGAGAAACGTACATATCCTTCGCCTCCCGTACCAAAATCTACCCCGGGAGTAATGCCGACGTGTGCATGTTCGAGTACATCGAATGCAAAACGATAAGAGTCGGTAGTAAATTTGCGCGCGTCAGCAAAAATGTAAAATGCCCCTTGAGGTTCTACTTTTATTTCAAAACCCATTTCCCGGAGACGGGCAATCATATATCGGCGACGCTCATCATAAACCAGCTTCATCCGTTCCACGTCCGGTTCAGCCTGCCGCAATGCGGCAATCCCTGCCTGCTGGGCAACACTGGACGCACAGATAAACAGATTTTGTTGTAACTTTTGCAAAGATCGCATACAAGATTTAGGTGCGATCAAATAGCCCAACCGAAGCCCCGTCATCGCAAAACGTTTAGAGAATCCGTTCAGGACAAAAGCCTGATCCGTATATTCAAGGATGCTGTGCGCACGTCCTTCATACACAAGGCCGTGATAAATTTCATCTGAAATGACAGGAACTCCTAATGCAGCTACGTCCTTCAAGAATTTTTCATCCAACAACATTCCGGTCGGATTCATCGGAGAATTGATAAAGATAGCCGCAGTATGCGGATTCACACACTTACGGATAGCCTCTATGTCGTATTGCAGATATTCTTTAAACAAAGGAACCAAAACAGGTTTGGCTTGCGTTGCCAACACAAAATTGCGATAGCAAGCGTACCCCGGATTGGAAAGAATCACTTCACTATCCGGATTGCAGAGCAACATCAATGCAAGAAGAATAGACGGAGAAGACCCGGAAGTCACGACAATACAATCCGGATCTACCGTTACCCCATATTCGCGCAGATAAAAAGCGGCAATTTCCCGTCGCAGTTCCGGATCACCCAAAGAATGTGTATAATGAGTCAGATGACGATCATAAGCCGCTTTTGCCGCTTCCGCCACACAGGCCGGCACATCAAAATCAGGTTCGCCAACTTCCAGATGAATAATATCAATGCCTTGTTTTTGCAATTCGTTCGCCCTCTCCAACACATCCATTACGATGAAAGAGGTCATCTGTTCTACTTGTGGGTTTGTATGTTTCATTGCTTATCTTTTCTCTATCTGACTGCAAAGATAATTCTTTTTAGCCTGTTTTGGTAACATATCGGTAAAAAGCTCTATATTTGTGCTTTCAAATCGTTAGTAGGAATGAAACAGGAATTTACACGAATCGCAGTAAAAGTAGGAAGCAATGTATTGACACGCCGAGACGGAACGCTGGACGTTACCCGTATGTCGGCACTTGTTGACCAGATAGCGGAATTACATAAATCCGGGGTGGAAATCATTCTGATTTCTTCGGGAGCTGTTGCTTCCGGGCGCAGTGAAGTGCATCCACAGAAAAAACTCGATAGTGTAGACCAACGCCAGTTGTTTTCTGCCGTAGGTCAAGCTAAGCTCATCAACCGTTACTACGAACTTTTCCGCGAGCATAGTATTCCTGTTGGTCAGGTGTTAACCACGAAAGAAAGTTTCGGTACCCGCCGCCATTATCTGAATCAGAAAAACTGTATGACGGTAATGCTTGAAAACAATGTTATTCCTATTGTCAACGAGAATGATACAATTTCCGTCAGCGAGCTTATGTTCACTGATAATGATGAATTGTCCGGACTCATCGCTTCCATGATGGATGCACAGGCTCTCATTATCCTAAGCAACATCGACGGAATTTACAATGGTTCTCCTGCCGATCCGGGTTCTTCTGTTATCCGGGAGATCGATCACGGAAAAGATTTATCCAATTATATTCAGGCAACGAAGTCCAGTTTCGGACGGGGGGGAATGTTGACGAAAACAAATATTGCCCGCAAAGTAGCTGATGAAGGAATTACAGTGATTATTGCCAACGGGAAACGGGATAATATTCTGGTAGATTTGCTTCAGCATCCGAAAGAAACGCTTTGTACACGTTTTGTTCCTTCAAACGAACCGGTATCCAGTGTCAAGAAATGGATTGCTCATAGCGAGGGGTTTGCCAAAGGAGAAATTCACATCAACGAATGTGCGACAGAAGTTCTAAACTCTGAAAAGGCTGTCAGTATCCTCCCCATCGGAATTACTCACGTTGAAGGTGAATTTGAGAAAGATGACATTGTGCGTATCATGGACTTTCAAGGAAATCAAGTGGGCGTTGGAAAGGTGAACTGCGATTCCAAGCAGGCACAAGAAGCAATCGGTAAGCATGGAAAGAAACCGGTAGTACATTATGACTATCTATACATTGAATAATCAATAATAAGGTCAACTGTAGATAGGGTTAGTAATATTGCAAGTCAACCCGAAGCAGTGATAAGAAATTGAAGCTATTATTCAGGAGAATATTAGCATCTTGATTGAAGGAAAGCGTTTATTTTCGGTTGTATAATGTATTGTAGATAAAACATCTGCATTGAGACGCCCGTATATTGCTGATATACCACCACAAAAGCAACATTTATTTCTGCTTTCAACAAGTTTTATTCACATCATTCACTATATTTGCATAGTTTATCTTTCCATTTAATGCAAAAAAGGAGCAAATGACTACAAATTTAAACGAAACCTTTGCTGCCGTACAGGTGGCAAGTCGGGAATTAGCCTTGCTGAATGATGACATCATCAATCAGATTTTAAATGCAGTAGCTGACGCAGCAATTGCAGAAACACCTTTCATTCTTGCAGAGAATGAAAAAGACCTCGCACGGATGGACAAAAATGATCCGAAGTACGACCGGTTAAAATTGACGGAAGAACGTTTAAAAGGCATTGCTGCCGACACACGCAATGTAGCTACACTCCCCTCTCCTTTGGGTAAAGTGTTGAAAGAAAGTGTTCGCCCCAATGGGATGAGATTGACAAAAGTCAGCGTTCCTTTCGGAGTGATAGGAATCATTTATGAAGCCCGTCCGAATGTCAGTTTTGATGTTTTCTCCCTTTGTCTAAAGAGTGGAAATGCCTGCATATTGAAAGGAGGAAGTGATGCCGATTGTTCCAACCGGGCTATCATCAGTGTGATTCATGAAGTATTGAGGAAATTCAATATCAATCCGCACATTGTAGAACTACTTCCGGCCGACAGAGAAGCTACGGCAGCATTGCTGAATGCAGTGGGTTACGTAGATCTGATTATCCCCAGAGGCAGCAGCAGCCTGATCCATTTCGTACGCGAGAATGCAAAAATTCCCGTTATTGAAACAGGGGCAGGTATCTGTCACACTTACTTTGATGAATTTGGAGATGTAAACAAGGGGGCAGCTATTATTCATAATGCGAAGACACGCAGGGTTAGCGTATGTAATGCGCTGGACTGCGCCATTATACATGAGAAGAGACTGACCGATCTCCCTATGCTTTGCGAGAAACTAAAAGACAGCCATGTCATTATCTATGCTGACGCACAGGCTTATCAAGCATTAGAAGGCAGCTATCCTACCGAACTTCTGGAACACGCCAAAGCAGAAAGTTTCGGCACAGAGTTTCTGGATTATAAAATGGCTGTCAAGACCGTAAAAAGCTTCGAAGATGCCTTAGGACATATTCAGGAAAACAGCTCCAAACATAGCGAGTGTATTGTTACCGAAAACAAGGAACGTGCAGCCTTATTCACAAAGATTGTGGATGCAGCTTGCGTATATACCAATGTATCTACTGCCTTCACTGACGGAGCGCAATTCGGATTAGGAGCAGAAATCGGAATCAGTACGCAAAAACTACATGCGCGCGGTCCGATGGGACTGGAAGAGATCACCTCTTACAAATGGGTCATCGAAGGAGACGGGCAAACGAGAAGAAATTGAGACGATACCTTTATCGTTAAAAATCAAACAAGGTATTGAACGAAACTAATTGAAAATTAAGAATTAAAAGATAAATGATATGAATAAATTTACTTGCGTACAGGACATCGGCGATTTAAAATCAGCCCTTGCAGAAGCATTCGAAATTAAAAAAGATCGTTTCAAATATGTAGAACTGGGACGAAACAAGACTTTGATGATGATCTTCTTCAACTCCAGTCTGCGCACCCGCCTTAGCACACAGAAAGCTGCAATCAACTTGGGAATGAATGTAATGGTACTAGATATCAATCAAGGTGCATGGAAACTGGAAACCGAACGTGGCGTAATTATGGATGGCGATAAACCGGAACATATCTTAGAAGCCATTCCGGTGATGGGCTGTTATTGTGATCTCATCGGAGTACGCTCTTTCGCCCGTTTCGAAAACCGCGACTTTGACTATCAGGAAACGATTATCAATCAATTTATCCAATACTCCGGACGTCCCGTCTTTTCGATGGAAGCGGCAACACGCCACCCATTGCAGAGCTTTGCCGACTTGATTACCATTGAAGAATACAAGAAAACAGCACGTCCTAAAGTGGTCATGACCTGGGCTCCACATCCACGTCCATTGCCACAAGCTGTTCCCAATTCTTTTGCCGAATGGATGAACGCAACGGATTACGAATTTGTCATCACCCACCCCGAAGGTTATGAACTCGCCCCGCAATTTGTAGGCAACGCAAAAGTAGAATACGACCAGATGAAGGCTTTCGAAGGAGCCGACTTTATATATGCCAAGAACTGGGCAGCTTATTCCGGCGACAATTACGGACAGATATTAAGTAAAGATCGTGATTGGACAGTCAGCGACCGTCAAATGGCAGTTACCAACAACGCTTATTTCATGCATTGTCTTCCGGTTCGCAGAAATATGATTGTGACAGACGATGTGATCGAAAGCCCGCAATCAATCGTTATTCCGGAAGCTGCTAATCGTGAAATCTCGGCAACTGTCGTTCTGAAGAGACTATTGGAAGGACTGAAATAACCGAAAAATAAAGAGGCCGAAAAGCCTCTTCCATCAACGCATAAGAACAAAAGAACATCTCCTTAAAATCCTACTTATAAATATAAAAACAGGATTTGAAAATTGAGATGTTCTTTTGTTCTTATTGTATTTAAAATAAAAGCGGGCTATTACTTACCCCGCTCTTTACCTTATTTCTCTATTTCTTTGCCAGCCTCCTGCCAGGAATTAAATCCTTTATCAAGCTCAAAGACCTTATAGCCCTTCTCACTCAAAATTGCCGCAGCCTTCTTGCTCCGATTACCACTACGACAATACACAGCCACCGGTTTATCCTTCTGTAATAATGAATCAGCCATTGAAGCAAAAGAATCATCCATCACATTGATGTTGATTGTCTTCGTGATGTGCCCCTCCGAATATTCCGCAAGTGTGCGGACATCCAGACGTTGTATATCCTCATTCTGAATAAGAGAATCAAACTCCTCTACATTCATGGATTGAAAATCTCCTTTCTGCTGACAAGAGAAAAGGGAAGAGAGAAATAAAAATATCCCCACGACTAATTGATTCAATTTAAACATATATACTCTATTATTCAATTCTGCCCAGGAGTATAGTCAAACCCGGGATCACAATACTTTTCAGATACTACTGCAGATCCATCCTTATCGTACGTACAATATTTAAACTTAATATTTATGGTCCGACCAGGATGCTCCTCATCAATATATTGCGCCAAAGGAACAGAAATGTAAGCACGCCGATTATAGTATTCTTCATCACTGTTCGCATCATGGTATAATAACATATTCACAATACCATTTGTTTTAAGTTCAGACACATCTTCCACTATGCCGAAAGTATGTCCTTTGCCTGTACTGACTTTTAGATTCAGAATCATATTCAGATAATCCCGCCCCAGCCAGATACTGACCACCTCTACCGGATCTTGCTTTATACCGTCTTTATACACCGGATCATCTTCCGGCTTAGGCACCGGCACAATGAGCGATTGCAAAGAATATATAGTAGCCGCACTTCCATCCGGAAGCACTTCATAGTTACTCATTACACGTCTGGAGGTATTTGCGGCAATAGTAGAACCCGTACGATCTTCCGCCACAGGCAAAGCCTCTCCCTTATCAGGAATAAGCGTTTGTATACGACCGTCTTCCCCGGCCTCTACAGTCACAAATTCCAGTTTCACCGAAGGATAATAATAATCATCATCTCCACAGGCAGTCATCAGGAAAAGCAATCCCCACAACCAAATAACATGTAATTTTCTTCTTTTCATCGGCAAGCTGCTAAATAATTAACTAACGGATTGGAATACATTAATAACAACTTCTCACGCAAAAAGTCTTCATCCTTATTCGGAATCTTGATCTTTGCCAATTGTTGTTCAATATAGTTCATAAACTGTTGTTTCTCTTCTTCCGTGTAATTGGACCCGAATTCCGTCGTGCCATTCAGCCAATCGTACGCCACATAATTTCCCGGATATATCCGGTAATTACGATGAATGCGGCGGTCAATACAGGCAGAGATACGGGCAAACAAATCCGGTTTCGGCAACGAACGGTCCAACTCTTTCAGACCATCATTTAGACAAGGGGCAACCTGAAAATGTACCCTGCCTTTATATCCGAAAAGACCGGTTTGCATATTAATCAAATCGTCCTGCGTCGTCTTCTTATACCCTTCGATGTCTCTCTTCAACTGAAACTCCTGCGCTTTCAGAAAATCACACGGGTCATATTCGTATGAAATAGCAAGCGGAGCAATATTCATTTCCATCAAACGGTCTATCAAATCACCTTCACCACCCATTGCCAGCATTTTCAACACACTGTCTTGTGTACGGTCATTCGAATCTTTTGCACGTCCTTCACGCTGCGCAATCCAAATAGACTGTTTTTTCTCCGAAATGGTGTAATGCATATAACGGGACATACGTGCTGAAGATTCCAACATCTGCCGCATTGTCAATGCCCGCTGTACAATG
Source organism: Bacteroides sp. 1_1_30 (assembly GCF_020982715.1). NCBI lineage: Bacteria > Pseudomonadati > Bacteroidota > Bacteroidia > Bacteroidales > Bacteroidaceae > Bacteroides > Bacteroides sp. 1_1_30. The sequence continues at coordinate 64,498 of NZ_JAJKHN010000020.1, read as the reverse complement.
AATGATTTATTGACACGTACCAGTTTCTTAATCCAGGGATAAATCAGCAAATTATCTCCAATCGCTATTTCTACCGTATCCATCCCCTGGTCAATCAACAAAATAGAGAGAAAGCCCGAATCGAGAATAATGTCTCTATGATTCGATATATACGTATAAGCTTTACTTTTATCCGGTATGGCGGTATGATCCAGTGTCAGCCCGGCGGTATGATCTGCCGCTATCTTCCACAAAATACCATAGCAAAATGCCTCCTGAAAATCAAGTTTAGTCTTACAGGCACGCATTTTCTGCGCCAGAAGTTCAAATGGAACGTTCGGTATAGCCCCGGTAGCAGCTTTCTGAAAAGCCGGATCGGCAATCAGTTCCTCAAAGATTTGAGGAAGTTCCTCATCATTGTAAGGACGAATTTCATTAAACTCTGTCAGATCCATCACGTGATTAAAATTTGTTTTCAATAATATCGGTCATCACATCCTTTATATCCAGTCCGGCTGCACGCACCTGCTGGGGAATAAAGCTGGTAGTAGTCATTCCCGGAGTAGTGTTTACTTCGAGAAGATTCAGTTTTTCACCGGCAGTCACAATATAATCTACACGGATAATGCCGGAGCAACCTAATATATCATAGATAGCCGAAGTCAACATCTGCACACGCTTGGTCAGTTCGTCCGAGATACGCGCAGGAGTGATTTCATCTACCTGTCCATTATATTTAGCATCATAATCAAAGAACTCATTGTGCGTCACCACTTCCGTAGGCGGTAAGATTACTGTCTTCTCTTTGGTCTTATAGCAGCCACAAGTCAGTTCCGTTCCATCCATAAACGCTTCTACAAGTACTTCTTGCGCCTCTCCGAAAGCTTTAACAATGGCCGGCTGTATTTGTTCTTTTGTTTTTACTTTCGTAACTCCGAAGCTCGAACCTCCCAGACTAGGCTTGATAAAACAAGGCAGACCGATCTTTTCCACTACTTCCTCGTCAGAAATCGATTGTCCCTGGCGCAGCAACAATGATTCGGCAATGCGCACTCCAAAAGCTTTCAGATATTGATTGCAGGTAAACTTGTCGTATGTAATGGCAGCTGCCAATACTCCACAACAGGAATACGGTATACGCATCATATCAAAATAGCCTTGCAGGCGACCATCCTCACCGGGCGTACCATGGATGGTAATATAAGCAAAGTCGAACACAACCTTTTCCGTTCCGTTCGTAAAACTAAAGTCATTTCTATCTACCGGCACTTTATTTCCGTCCGGCAATTGTACTTCCCAGCGACGGCCTTCCATCTCCACGATATACAAATTATACTTTTCCTTATCAATAAAGGAATAAATGCCCTGTGCACTACGCAGGGAAACTACGATTTCAGAGGTATCCCCTCCTGCTACGATAGCGATGTTGCGTTTCATTCTAATTCTCTATTACTTATATAGCCTCTCCACTTCTCGATAAGCCGGGTCATGTCATCCGGAAGTTCGGAAGTAAAGTACATCTCCTCACCTGTGACGGGATGCACAAACCCCAACGTCATAGCATGCAAAGCCTGTCGGGGACAAGTGTCAAAGCAATTATTTACAAACTGTTTGTATTTACTAAAATGAGTTCCTTTCAGTATCTCATGCCCGCCATAGCGTTCGTCATTGAACAATACATGGCCGATATGCTTCATGTGGACACGAATCTGATGGGTACGTCCTGTTTCAAGTATACATTCCACAAGGGTTACGTATCCCAGTCTTTCCAATACACGGTAGTGCGTAACGGCATGTTTGCCCACTGTCGGGTCGGACATCACCGCCATCTGCATCCGGTCTTTCGGATTGCGGGCGATATTACCGACAATCGTTCCTTCATCCTGTTCCACAACGCCCCACACCAGAGCACGATATCTGCGTTTGGTAGTCTTATTAAAAAATTGGAGTCCCAGATTTGTTTTGGCATCCGGTGTCTTGGCAATCACCAGCAAGCCCGAAGTATCTTTGTCGATGCGATGAACAAGTCCCACGTGCGGGTCATTGGCATCGTAATCCGGTATATCCTTCATGTGCCAGGCGAGCGCATTGACAAGCGTGCCGTGATAGTTTCCGTGTCCCGGATGCACTACCAACCCTGCCGGTTTATTCACCACCATTACGTATGGATCTTCATAAACAATAGTAAGGGGAATATCTTCAGGAATAATTTCGTTTTCATAACGGGGGCGATCCATCATCACCGTTATGACATCCAGCGGTTTCACTTTGTAGCTACTCTTCACCGGCTTGCCATTGGCCATAACGAATCCGCCTTCGGCAGCCTTCTGAATACGGTTGCGCGAAGCATTGACAATACGTTCGAACAGATATTTGTCGACTCTGACCATCGCCTGTCCCTTATCTACAACCACGCGGAAGTGTTCGTAAAGCTGGGATTCGTCACCGACAGGTTCTATATCGTCCAAATCATTCTCCAGTTCATCCGGAAGTTCTTCCTCTATCATGCGAGTCCGTTTCTGTTATTTATCTATTAAAACCAACTATCATCTTGAGTAGATGACGATTCTGACGTAACCGGCTGGTCCGTATCTACGGAAACATCGGCTGAATCTTCTTCTGACGTATCACCGGAGCCGTTTCCGACCATCAATGTTAACGAAGATCCCACAGGAATTTTCTCACCCGCAGCCAACTGACGTCCCTGGTACTTCACGCCGTATACCCAGTCTTTCTCACCATTTACCAATTGAACCTGATTCAGTTTGAAACCGGCATTCAGCAATTTAGCCTGCGCCTGGCGGAGCGAGCTGTTGTCCGCCACATCGGGAATAGCACGCAAAGGGACATCCAACGTATTGACAGTCAGATATACTGTGCGTCCTTCTTTCACTTTCTCGCCGGCTCCCGGCTTCAGTTCGAGAATGATACCTGCTGCTTTATCCTTTACATATTTGGTATCGGAAATCACATATACCAAACCGTGATTCCGGAACATTTTCGCTGCTTCGTCCACCGTCATCCCTTTCACATCGGGAACGGCAACAGTTTCACCATGATGAGTATGTATATCAAGCCATTTCAATACACCGAATATCATCACTACCACCACAACAATCATGGCGATCATATTCACCCAGAAGAATTTATTTGTTTTAAAAGAAAAGAATTCTTTAATAGTCATACGCATTGCTGTTAATATGCGCCAAAGATACGACAAAATAGTTGAACTTTTAAAAAGTAGGCGATGAAAAATGTCCTCATCTATTATGCAAGAACGCTTATCATCGCCAGAATTGCTGCAACTATAATCCCCACTCCTATAGATTTCAACAACCTTATTATATTTATGCGGGTTTTCAAATCCCCCGAATCCGCTCTTCTATTACGTATGTTTGTTTATGAGTCTTGTTCTATTCCACAAAGAAAAGCAAAAAGTCATAAACAAGAGCAAACAATAGCGCTTTTTAACATACTATTCTCCTGAAAATCAGGAAACAAAAAAGGCGAAGATTAAATTCCCCGCCTTTTTTGTTTCCTGATGACAAGTGATTATCACTTTTGTCCGTTGTACTCATCAGAAACAGTCAGTTTCTTTCTGCCTTTTGCACGACGAGCAGCTAATACTCTACGACCATTAGCCGATGCCATTCTCTCACGGAAACCGTGTTTGTTCTTTCTCTTTCTGTTAGAGGGTTGAAATGTTCTTTTCATTACTGTATCTTGTTTTTATGTTATTATTCTACGTAATCGGGCTGCAAAAATAGGCACTTTTTTTAAATTAACCAAGAGATAACTCATTTTTGCTCAAAAGTTTTTGTGTTTTTTACTGATTTAGATTACTTTTGCAGTCGAATTCCTGCGAAAACAATTAAATAACAATAATATATTAAGAAAAATAGCAGTATGATTAATGCTCAAGACATCAAAAACGGAACTTGTATCCGTATGGACGGAAAGCTCTATTTCTGTATCGAATTCCTGCATGTAAAACCAGGTAAAGGTAATACTTTCATGCGTACTAAACTGAAAGATGTAGTCAGCGGTTACGTTCTTGAACGCCGTTTCAACATCGGTGAAAAGTTGGAAGATGTACGCGTAGAACGTCGTCCGTACCAATTTTTGTATAAAGAAGGAGAAGATTATATCTTCATGAACCAAGAAACATTCGACCAACACCCTATCGCTCACGATTTGATTAACGGGGTTGACTTCCTGCTCGAAGGTGCAGTATTGGAAGTTGTTTCTGACGCTTCTACTGAAACTGTTCTTTATGCAGATATGCCGATCAAGGTTCAAATGAAAGTGACTTATACAGAACCGGGCGTGAAAGGTGATACAGCTACCAACACGCTGAAACCTGCCACTGTAGAATCAGGAGCAACCGTACGTGTTCCGTTGTTCATCAACGAAGGTGAAACAATTGAAATCGACACTCGCGATGGTTCTTACGTAGGACGTGTAAAAGCATAATTGACAAGAACATATATAAAAAACCGGAAGTTTTTGGACTCCCGGTTTTTTTATGTCTTTACCGATATTTATTTGTATCCGGCTGCTTTCGCAATTCTTTTAGGAATCTCCGTGTTATCAATCTTTTCTCCAAACAGTTGAGAACCTGCGCCGATAGCGAATACAGGTACATAACCGGCAGAGTGACCGCCACTTACCCAACCTACCATAGCAATCTCATCCATCACTTCCTTAGCACGTGCAGCCATCGGTTCACTCTTAGAGTACATACTTTCAGCAAATACGACTTTATTCTTCACGAATGATTTTTCAAACTCATCACGTAATTTCTTTTCCTGTTCCCAAGAAATAGGGAATTGTTTCCAGAAACCCATTTCTTCGCCCAAGAATGTTTTCATATCTTCCCAAGTCACTTTATTGCCTTTTGATTTTCTCAATTCGCTGATACGTTGTGAAAGTCCGTCAGCAGAATGTTTCTGATGCTGCAATGCTTTCAGGTTCAATTCATATTTTCCTGTACCCAGCACGATACCACCTGTTTCATGGTCGGCAGTAACGACAATAAGGGTTTCTTTCGGATGCTTTTTATAAAACTCATAAGCTACCTTGATAGCATTATCCATATCCTTTACTTCGTTGAACACTGTAGCAGCATCATTCGCATGACACGCCCAGTCTATTTTGCCACCTTCTACCATCAAGAAAAACCCTTTCTTATTATCTTTAGTAAGAAAATCAATGGCACTTTCTGTAATCTGTGCTAAAGTCAAATCACCTTCTTTACGATCGATAGCATAAGGTAAACAAGATGGATTAGCACCTTCTTCCTGAATCAGGATCATCTTTTCTGCTTTTGCAGCTTTTGCCTTATAGTCATTGTAGCCACGTGCTACTGTATATCCGGCTTCTTCAAAAATAGGGAAAATACTTGGAGCTTCTTTCTTGTCAAAAGATGTAGTCGGTTTAAGAAAACCACCACCTGCATAAAAATCAAAATTTGCTTTTGGCAAATCCAAAGCTATTTCATAATATCTATTACGATCGGGTTGATGTGCATAGAATGCGGCAGGAGTAGCATGATCTACACTAACAGAAGTAGTTACACCAACTTTCTTACCAGCTTTCTTTGCCTTTTCAGCTACAGTCTGAATAGCATTCTTGTCCTCTCCCACAGAAATTGCATGATTATAAGTCTTCTTGCCTGTTGCTAATGCAGTACCTGCAGCAGCAGAGTCGGTTACTGAATTTTTAGCTGAGAAAGTAGTTGCCATAGTAGCAACCGGGAATTGAGTAAATAACAAAGGTTCAACACCAATACGGCCATTTTGAATTTCCGCCTGATACATCTCCGTACCATTTACTTGGTTCACTCCCATCCCATCCCCGATGAAATAGAATACGTACTTTGCCTGACCGTTTGCAACAACGGAGATAAGAACAAAGAACAGTGTGTAGATTAACTTTTTCATTTTTTAGTAAGTTTATTATTAGATTATTTGTCTACAAAGGTAGAAAAAAAAGAAGAAATTATCCGGATGCCATATTACAAATTCATCACATCTTGCTCAAACCTGTCCTTATCACCGGCAGCCTTGTTACGCATCCGGCTACGATAATTATAGATAGTCGCCAAAGAGTAGCCCAGAAAATGGGCTATCTTGTTACTATCTATCACTCCCAGGCGAATAAGGGCAAAAATGCGGAGTTCCGTTGTCAGCAGTTCATCGGATTTCGGGTATATGCGCCCTTCTTCTACCAGCAGTTCATTAAAGGCGGTAATAAAGTTCGGGAACAGTTTCAGGAAAGACTTATCAAACTCATTATAGAATTCATTCCGCTCGTCACGGATAAACTGCTCGGACTTGATGGCTTTGAACAAGTCTTCAATACGTGACGCCATAGCCAGCTTCGCCAGTGAACGACGGTAAGTTTCCAGCTTATCCAGATAGTTGACGCATCTGTCCAGATAGCGGGCGATATACACCTCTTTAATTTTCCCCGTCTGTTCCAGTTCTTTGTTTACTGCCTGCATTTGTTTGTTCGCCAAGCTTAAGTCACGCCGCATGGCAGACAGTTTCTTCATCCAACGATACAAATAGAAAACAGCAATAAGGAGAAAGAAAGACAACAGACTGACGCTGACAAGCATTGCCTGTGAAACCACACGTTCTTTTTCTTCCTTCAGTTTATAAGCCTTGTCGATAATAGGAAAGAACTCCGTCACCTCAATAAAACGCAGGCGGGCATTGCAAGCTACGGCGTCTTCCATCGAACAGCTCAGATATTTGTAAGCGCGGTCTACATCGCCCAGTTCATACATCAAGTGTGCCAGTTTCTGCAATGAAGCATATTCCCTGACCGAAGATTCCAAATCGGCAATAGCTGTCAATATCAGATAATATACTTCTTTTTCCATATCGCCTTTCATGCCATATGCTTCGGACAGCGTATAGTAGATATAGACTTTCTGACGTTCGTCAACCGCATCCTTCAACGCGTCGCTGAGCATCACCAAAGCTGTATCAGCCTTACCTGTAACGATACATTTCTCAGCCAGTACAATCGTACGGTTTATTTCGGGCGGCATTATACCAATGATAGAGTCCCTGTATAAATCTGTCTTTGTCAGGTATTTCTTCTTTTCCTCTTTATTAGTGGTATAGTCTGCAAGCCAACCATAACAGGCACGATAAGTCTGATAATAGGATAGTAATGTTTGTTTGTCCAGCTTCTCCGAATTTATGCTCTCCAGTTCTTTCATGGCTTCAATATACATTCCCATCACTCCCAATACTGTTGCACGGTCAATTATTATCTCATCTGCCAATTCTGGACGGGTCAGTTGGGGGAGAAGCTGTTGTCTCCTGTTTATATAATAAAGTGCAGAATCTGCCTGATAATGAAGATAAGCATCGAACAAAGAACCATACAAGCGATATTTATCAGCAGGAGCAACCGAATGAGCGAGCTGCATTTTCAGCGCATCAATAGCTTTCTCTTTCTGAACCTGAAAAGTCTCTTTCTTATTTATAATATCATCCAGTCTTTTAAGGACTGCCGCATTATCATCCGTCTGTGTCGCAAACAGTAAAGTCGGACAAACTAAAAGAAAAGCTAAGATATAGGCTATATTTCTCATAGGTTACTTTTTAAAGATGTCACAAATATAATGAATATAGTAATGATTATGAAACAGACGGTCAAAATAATTTTAATTCCTAGTTGTATTTTCTCATAGTCTTTTCACAAGCAATGCATTCATTTTCAACAAAATGAGCATCACAAGTATTTATATTTATATTCTAGTCCCCAAATGCTTTCCCCTATCCCCCTACATTTGCAACATCGGTTCGCCGAGCAAACATTTAAAATCTATGTTACCATGAAAAAGAATTTTCTATTTGTAATCTTACTTGTACTACTATTTGGTTGCAGCCCGGTATATGCCGCAACTGTCATAAAAAAAGTAGCCCCTGCTTTTTGGTGGGCAGGTATGAAAAATCCGGAGTTGCAGGTTTTGCTATATGGAGAACATATAGCATTTGCAGAAGTCAGTATCTCTTCCGAAGACATCACCTTGCAAGAGGTTGTCAAGCTAGAAAATCCAAATTATCTGATTGTCTATCTGAATATCTCGGAAGCAGCCCCGCAGACATTCAACATGATTCTGAAACAAGGTAAAAAACAGACTGTAATTCCTTATGAACTCAAAGAAAGAAAGCCGGATTCTTCTCAGATAGAAGGTTTCAACTCTAGCGATGTGCTTTATCTCATTATGCCGGATCGTTTTGCTAACGGTGATTCTTCTAATGATATAATTTCCGGAATGTTGGAAGCCAGAGTAGACCGTAACGACTCCTTCGCCCGCCATGGCGGTGATTTCAAAGGGATAGAAAAGCATCTGGATTATATCGCGGACTTAGGTGTGACGAGCATATGGCTGAATCCGATTCAGGAGAATGACATGAAGGAAGGCTCTTACCACGGTTATGCCATCACTGATTATTATCAGGCAGACCGCCGCTTTGGGAATAATGAAGAATTCCGGAACCTTGTAGACCAGGCACATGCCAAAGGGATGAAAGTAGTCATGGATATGATTTTCAACCACTGCGGTAGTGAAAACTATCTATATAAGGATATGCCATCCAAAGACTGGTTCAACTTCAAAGGCAACTATGTGCAGACAACTTTTAAGACTGCCACCCAACTAGACCCGTATGCTTCTGATTACGAAAAGAAAATAGCAGTTGACGGTTGGTTCAGCCAGGTTATGCCAGATTTCAACCAACGGAACCGCCATGTAGCTACTTATCTGATTCAGAGCAGTATCTGGTGGATAGAGTATGCCGGTATTAACGGAATCCGCCAGGATACGCACCCTTATGCGGACTTTGACATGATGGCTCATTGGTGCAAGGCAGTGAACGAAGAATATCCCAAATTCAATATTGTAGGCGAAACTTGGTTAGGCAGCAATGTACTTATCTCTTATTGGCAGAAAGACAGCAAACTGACCTATCCTAAAAACACCTACCTGCCCACTGTTATGGACTTCCCATTGATGGAACATATGAACAAAGCTTTCGATGAGGAAACAACCGACTGGAACGGCGGACTGTGCCGACTTTACGAATACCTGTCGCAAGATATCGTCTTTGCCAACCCGATGAATCTATTGACTTTCCTGGATAATCACGACACTTCCCGTTTTTATCGTTCGGAAGCGGATACTAAAAACCTGAACCGATACAAACAAGCATTAGTGTTCCTTCTGACAACACGCGGAATTCCACAAATATATTACGGAACAGAAATCCTGATGGCTGCCGATAAAGCCAACGGTGACGGATTACTTCGCTGTGACTTTCCGGGCGGCTGGCAAAATGATACTCATAATTACTTCGATGCGGCAAACCGCACTCCGCTACAAAATGAAGCTTTCTCTTATCTGAAGAAACTGCTCCAATGGAGAAAAGGAAACGAAGTTATAGCCAAAGGAAAACTGAAACACTTCGCACCGAGTAAAGGTATCTATGCGTACGAAAGGAAACAGGGTGATAAATCAGTCGTTGTTCTCCTGAATGGAACAGACCGGGAACAGACTATCAGTTTGGATACTTACCGGGAAATACTGCCTGATACTTCTGCATACAATGTATTGGAAGATAAAAAAGTAGAATTAGGAAAGGATTTAACACTTCCGAGCCGTGGGATATACCTTTTATCCTTTTAAAGAAGTTCACTACGACTTATATTTATCCGAAGTACCCAAGCAGTTATTTAGCTATAAATCAAAATAATAAAGTTTATACTAACTTGTATTTTTATTCTAATTGGAAAACTCAGTTCAGACGGTCGCTACATTTGCAATATCCGAAACAAAAGGAATAAAAACATAGGTTAGCTCACAATTTAATACCATAAAAATAAAATGAAAAAGAATCTTTTGCTTATCGCATTTTTCTGTATCTCGTTTATAGCGAATGCACAACAGAAACTCACTTCGCCGGATGGAAATCTAGTAATGACCTTCCAGGTTAACAAAGAAGGTGCTCCAACGTACGACTTGATTTATAAAGGCAAAACGGTTATCAAACCAAGTACCCTGGGACTGGAATTAAAGAAAGAAGATAATACCCGCACAGATTTCGACTGGGTAGACCGCCGGGATCTGACAAAACTTGATTCAAAGACTAATCTTTATAACGGATTCGAAGTGAAAGACGTCAAGACTTCCACATTCAACGAAACTTGGCAACCGGTATGGGGAGAAGAAAAAGAAATCCACAATCATTATAACGAACTGGCAGCCACGCTGTATCAGCCCATGAACGACCGTTCTATCCTTATCCGTTTCCGGTTGTTCAACGATGGTTTAGGATTCCGCTACGAATTCCCGCAGCAGAAATCTCTGAACTACTTCATCATCAAAGAAGAACATTCCCAGTTTGCAATGGCAGGCGACCACATCGCTTACTGGATACCGGGCGACTATGACACTCAGGAATATGATTACACTATCTCCCGCCTGTCAGAAATCAGAGGTTTGATGAAAGAAGCCATTACTCCGAACTCTTCTCAGACTCCTTTCTCACAGACAGGCGTACAGACTGCACTGATGATGAAAACGGATGACGGTTTATATATCAATCTTCACGAAGCTGCTCTCATCGATTACTCATGTATGCACCTGAATCTGGACGACAAAAATATGGTATTCGAATCCTGGCTGACTCCGGATGCTAAAGGAGACAAAGGTTATCTGCAAACTCCCTGTAATACTCCGTGGCGTACCGTTATCGTCAGCGATGATGCCCGCAATATTCTTGCATCCCGCATCACTCTGAACCTGAATGAGCCATGCAAAATCGCAGATGCCGCTTCATGGGTGAAGCCTGTGAAATATATCGGCGTATGGTGGGATATGATTACCGGAAAAGGTTCATGGGCTTATACCGACGAACTGACTAGCGTAAAACTGGGAGAAACGGATTACTCTAAAACCAAACCGAACGGCAAACATTCTGCCAACACTGCCAACGTGAAACGCTATATTGACTTCGCCGCAGCAAACGGGTTCGACGCTGTATTGGTAGAAGGCTGGAATGAAGGTTGGGAAGACTGGTTCGGCAATAGCAAGGACTATGTATTCGACTTCGTCACTCCGTATCCGGATTTCGATGTAAAAGAAGTACATCGTTACGCAGCGAGCAAAGGTATCAAGATGATGATGCACCACGAAACTTCCGCATCTGTCCGCAACTACGAACGCCATATGGACAAGGCTTACCAGTTTATGGTAGACAACGGTTACAATTCTGTAAAGAGCGGTTATGTAGGCAATATCATTCCGCGCGGCGAACACCACTACGGACAATGGATGAACAACCACTACCTGTATGCAGTGACGAAAGCAGCCGACTACAAAATCATGGTAAATGCTCACGAAGCAACCCGCCCGACAGGTATCTGCCGCACGTATCCTAACTTAATCGGCAACGAATCCGCACGCGGAACCGAATACGAATCATTCGGCGGAAACAAAGTATATCACACAACTATACTTCCTTTCACCCGTTTGGTCGGCGGCCCGATGGATTACACTCCGGGTATCTTCGAAACTCATTGTAACAAGATGAATCCTGCAAACAATTCACAGGTACGTTCTACCATCGCCCGCCAGTTAGCCTTGTACGTGACCATGTACAGCCCGCTGCAAATGGCTGCCGATATTCCTGAAAACTACGAACGTTTCATGGATGCTTTCCAATTCATCAAAGACGTGGCAATCGACTGGGACGAAACAAACTATCTGGAAGCAGAACCGGGAGAATATATCACTATCGCCCGTAAGGCAAAAGGTACAGGCGACTGGTATGTAGGTTGTACAGCCGGTGAGAACGGTCATACTTCCAAACTGGTATTCGACTTCCTCACACCGGGAAAACAATACATTGCCACTGTTTATGCGGATGCTAAAGATGCCGACTGGAAAGAAAATCCGCAAGCTTATACCATCAAAAAAGGTATCCTGACAAACAAAAGCAAACTGAACTTGCGCGCTGCCAACGGTGGCGGTTATGCCATCAGTATCAAGGAAGTAAAGGATAAAGCGGAAGTAAAAGGACTAAAGAAATTTTAGGGAATAAGATTGGGAGAATATAGTTTTCAGTAGGTATTTTTTAGAGAGATATATTTGATTTTGATAAAATAACTTTAAATTAGAGACATGAAAAAGAGCTTAAGACTAAAAGCCCTGCTCACATTATTGGTGGGACTCTTCCTTTCCATTGGAGCATTTGCTCAGCAAATAGCTGTCAAGGGGCATGTGAAAGACACAACGGGTGAGCCTGTCATCGGTGCTAACGTACTGGTGAAAGGTACAACCAATGGAACAATAACTGATTTCGATGGTAACTTTATGTTGAATGTACCGAAAGATGCCATTCTTTCCGTTTCATTCGTCGGCTATAAATCAGCAGAAGTGAAAGCGGCTTCTACTGTAATGGTTACATTGGAAGATGATTCTCAAGTACTGGACGCAGTAGTCGTTATCGGCTACGGCTCGGTGAAAAAGAACGATATGACCGGTTCGGTTACGGCCATCAAACCGGACAAACTAAACAAAGGTTTGATTACCAACGCACAGGATATGATGACTGGTAAGATTGCCGGTGTAAGCGTTATCAGCAAAGGCGGAGCTCCGGGCGAGGGCGCAACGATTCGTATTCGTGGCGGTTCTTCACTGACTGCAGAAAACGACCCGCTGATTGTAATCGACGGTCTGGCAATGGATAATAAGGGAGTGAAAGGTTTGGCCAATCCTCTGTCTATGGTCAATCCGAATGATATTGAAAGCTTTACCGTATTAAAAGATGCTTCGGCTACCGCCATCTACGGTTCGCGTGCTTCTAATGGCGTTATCATCATTACAACGAAGAAAGGTCAGGCAGGCGCACGTCCTACCATTTCTTATGACGGCAATGTATCTGTCAGCACTGTAAAATCTACCGTCGACGTAATGGACGGAGACCAGTTCCGTTCTTTCATCAAAGACATTTGGGGAGAAGACAGCGAAGCTTATAGCAAATTAGGAAATGCCAACACCGACTGGCAGAAAGAAATATTCCGCCCAGCCGTAAGTACAGACCATAACCTCACCATTTCCGGTGGATTGAAGAATATGCCTTACCGTGTATCGTTCGGTTATACCAACCAGAACGGTATTGTGAAAACATCCAAGTTCGAACGTTATACGGCTTCTGTCAGCTTGGCTCCTTCTTTCTTTGAAGACCATCTGAAAGTAAATGCCAACCTGAAAGGTATGATTGCCAAGAACCGCTACGCTGACGGTAGTGCGGTAGGTTCTGCGGTCAGCTTTGACCCTACACAGTCCGTCCGCTCCGACGATCCTTACCATCAATATTATTTCGACGGATATTTCCAATGGAATACGGACGCTTCTTCTTTGAATGACGACACATGGAAACGTACTTTCAACAGCAATGCTCCGGGTAATCCGGTTGCCTTGTTGGAAGAAAAGGACGACCGTGCCATCTCCAAATCTTTAATCGGTAATCTGGAACTGGATTATAAGTTTCATTTCTTGCCGGACTTGCACGCACACGTGAACGGTGGTATGGACCTCTCTACGGGTAAGCAATATACGGATGTCTCTCCCTATTCTTCGACCAACAACTATTATGGCAGCTATGGCTGGGAACAGAAAGACAAGTACAACCTCTCTTTGAATGCTTACCTGCAATACAGCAAAGATTTTACCGACAAACATCGTTTCGATGTAATGGCAGGCTATGAATGGCAGCACTTCCATGATACGTCCGACCAGGAATATTGGGGACTCTATCCGCTGTCGAACAACGTGGTAGAGAACAGAGGTCAGCGTTACAACAATACCTCAAGTGGTTCGGCTACGGAAAGTTATCTGGTATCTTTCTTCGGTCGTGTCAATTACACACTGTTGGACCGTTACCTGTTTACGGCAACCGTACGCCAGGATGGTTCTTCCCGTTTCCACAAAAACAACCGTTGGGGATTGTTCCCGTCTTTTGCCTTGGGATGGAAGTTGAAAGAAGAAGCTTTCCTGAAAGACGTTGATGTACTTTCTGATTTAAAACTTCGTCTTGGCTATGGTATTACCGGTCAGCAGAATATCAATTCGGGCGACTATCCGTATCTGGCTGTTTATGAGACAAACAAAGACGGGGCTTACTATCCTATCCTGGGAGAAGGAACCACTTACCGCCCGAATGCATACAACCCGGACTTGAAATGGGAAAAGACGACCACTTATAATGTAGGTTTGGACTTCGGATTCCTGAACAACCGCATCAACGGTGCTGTGGATTATTACTATCGCAAGACCACCGATTTGCTGAACAGCGTATTCGTTTCTGCCGGAACGAACTTCAAAAACAAGGTATTGTCCAACGTCGGTTCATTAGAAAATTCAGGTATCGAATTCTCTATTAATTCAAAACCGGTTGTAACTACCGACTGGACATGGGACCTTGGCTTCAATATCACTTACAACAAAAACGAAATCACCAAATTAACTACCGGAGATAGCGAAAATTATTATGTTGCTGCCGGAGACAATATCGGTGGCGGACGTGATATGAAAGCAATGGCGCATGCCGTAGGGCATCCGGCTTCTTCCTTCTATGTTTACCAGCAAGTGTATGACGAGAATGGAAAGCCTATCGAGAACGAATTTGTAGACCGCAACGGAGACGGAACGATTAACGGCGACGACCGCTACTTCTACAAAAAGCCGACAGCCGACGTACTTATGGGACTTACTTCCCGTCTTTCATACAAGTCATGGGATTTCAGTTTCTCACTGCGCGCCAGCCTGAACAACTATGTGTATAACTCTGTCGAAGCAGGTGGTTCCGACTGCAACCCAACCTCTGTCTATTCATTCGGCGCACTCAACAACCGTCCGTTGATGGGAGTGGCAAATAATATCCAGAACCTGAAAGACAACACCTTATTATCCGATTACTTCGTACAGAATGCTTCCTTCATGAAATGTGACAACATCACTTTGGGATACTCGTTCAAAAAGCTGTTCGGCGCTCCGATTGGCGGACGCGTATATGCAGCCGTACAGAACGTATTCACTATCACCAAATACAAAGGACTTGACCCTGAAGTAGAAAAGGGATTGGATAACAATATTTATCCGCGTCCTCTGACTACATTAATCGGTTTAAGCCTTAATTTCTAAACCTACTAAAAATACCAATTATGAAATTCAGATATATAAAATCAATCCTATCGGCTGCCTCACTATTACTGGCAGTCAGCGTGACTTCATGTATCGGTGACCTGGATGCGACTCCTATCGACCCGAATATAGTGATGACATTCGACCAGGCAAGCGTTTTTAACAAGATATATGGAACCCTCGGACTGACAGGTCAGAAAGGCCCCGACGGAAGCGGTGACTTGGACGACATCGACGAAGGTACTTCCTCTTTCTACCGTATGACTTGGTGTGCCAACCAATTGATGACAGATGAAGCGATTGTCAATTCATGGAACGATGCCGGTGTCGCTACTATTGCCGATTGCAGTTGGAGTTCTTCCAATGAAATCGTGACAGGACTCTATTACCGTCTGACATTTGACATCACATTGTGCAACTACTTCCTGGAACAAACGGAAGGACTGACAGATGATGAAACGACACGCCAACGTGCAGAAGTACGTTTTATCCGTGCTTTGAATAACTATTACCTGATGGATATGTTCGGCAATCCGCCTTATTGCGATAAAGTATCGACAGAGAAGCCTCAGCAAATACAACGTGCGGATCTTTTCGCGAAGATTGAAGAAGAGTTGAAAGAAATCGGTGACGACGCTACCGCCACACTGGCACAGCCGCTTCAAACGACTTACGGCCGTGTAGACCGTGTTGCCGCCTGGTTATTGCTGGCACGTATGTATCTCAACGCAGAAGTCTATACCGGCACGCCTCAATGGGGAAAAGCCAAGGAATATGCCCAAAAAGTGATTGGTTCCGGCTATAAACTGGCTCCCGTCTACAAACACCTGTTCATGGCAGATAATGATGGCAGCAATGTCAACAAGGCAAGACAGGAAGTGATACTTCCCATTTTGCAGGATGGTGTGAGAACCAAGAGTTGGGGTGGTTCGCTGTTCTTGATTGCAGGTACGCACAAAAGTGACACAGGCATGAATCCCTGGGGAAGTAAGCAAGGATGGGGCGGCCCGCATTGTCGTCAGGCAATGGTAGCCAAATTCTTCCCAAACGTAAATGATGCTCCTTCCGTATTGGAAGACCAGATGGTAGTGGCAGCAAAAGATGACCGTGCCTTGATGTGCGGAGTGCAGAGAAGTACGTCGACAGGAGACAATATGAGCTTTACGGACGGATTCGCATGTGCCAAATTCTCGAACATCCGTGCAGACAACGGACTGACAAGCGATACGGATAATCCTGATATGGATATACCTCTTCTTCGTATGGCAGAAGCTTATCTGATTGTAGCAGAAGCCAGTATCCGTGCCAACAATGGTGTTTCTACTCAGGAGACCATAGACGCTATGCATGAAATCCGTAAGCGTGCGAACGCCGCCGAATCTGCTTCATATACATTGACGGACATCCGTGACGAATGGGCGCGTGAGTTCTGGTTTGAAGGTCGCCGCCGCATTGACTTGATTCGTTTCGGCGATTTCGGCGGACACACCGACTATAACTGGGATTGGAAAGGTGGAGAAAAACAAGGTACTGAAATAAAAGAGTTCCGCAACATTTATCCTATTCCTGCCAATGATATCAATGCGAATACGAATCTGGAGCAAAACCCGGAATATTAAACCAGACCGAAGTTATACTTTTATAAAAACAGAGTAATATGAAAAAAATAAATATACTGACGTCCATACTAGTAGCGACAGCCCTGCTGACCGCCTGCGAGGATGACAGGGACTCAAATCCTACCATACAGGAACCTACAACTTTTGTATTGAACACCCCTGCCAATGCAACGTACAACGTCTATGACCTAAATCAATCCAAGAATATCGAGTTGACTTGTACGCAACCGGACTACGGCTATCCTGCCGTAGTGACTTACACCGTGCAAGCGGATTTAACAGACAAATGGACTGATGAAACGGAAACGGCAGACGCCTCTTATCTGACACTACCTTCCATATCTACATCAGCCAAAGTGGATGCCAACACACAGGAATTGAATAAGGCAATCGTAAAACTTGCCGGCTGGACATCGGAGAATGATTATGACGGCGAACCGATGAGTGTATTTGTACGTTTGTACGCACATATCGGAGATAAAGGGTATCCTATACATTCCAATTCGATTGAATTGAAAGTTATACCTTATTATATGGATATATCTGATGCCGTTCCTGCCACTTATTATTTACTGGGCGATTTCATCGGTGAAGTTCCCTGGGGAAATCCGACAATGGCAGCAGGTACCGCTTATTTCCCGATGTCACTGGTAAAAGGATATGCGTATGATGCCAATACTGGTAAAGGAGAATTTACCTACACAGGATATATCCCAGCAGATAAAGGATTTAAGGTAGTGGCTACTCCCGGTGCATGGGACGACCAATGGGGAAATGCTGACAGCGAAGGATTCACCAATTTGGTAAATGACAAGAACTCTCAAAATATTAAAGTGAATGCGGCCGGCTGGTACACACTTCATCTCAATACGCTTGAAAATAAACTGACAATGAAAGCTACTACTTTTGAAACTCAACCGACAGAATATGATGCCGTCACATTGATTTATGGTTCGGAATCTGTAAACATGACCAAAGTTACCATGGAGCATTCACATGTATGGTATGCCGACATAACAATCGCGGCAAGCTGCAAAGCCAAATTTACTTCCGGCGACAAGACTTGGGGTGGAGAGGTATTCCCATTCGGCTCATTTGTTGATGGAGCTACCATCAGTTGCAAACCGGGTGATTATACTGTACTGTTCAACGAACTGGACGAGTGCTATTACTTCAAAGCAAAATAGATTAATCTTAAATGCAGATAGATATGAAAAAATTATCAATATATATAACCGTGTTACTGGCTGCCGCACTAACAGCCTGCAACGAAGATTTTAATGAAGGGGTAGCTTCCCCACAGTCTTACGGACAGGAAGAAGCTGCCGGCAAAATAACTTTTACAGCTACAGGTGTAGCCCCGATTAATATTGGAAATGTCGAGGAAGAATCCGTAGCGGTTGCCGTATTTACAGCTCCTGCCGTTGAAGAAGAAGCCACTTTATCCTATAAAATGAAGTTAGATAATAAAGTGACTTTAATTGTAGACGACAAAGGATACGTAGCAACGGAAGATTTGCAGAATGCAGTGGCGCAAATATATGGTATCCGTCCGGTAGAACGTACCATGAATGCAGTATTAACGTCATACGTGGCTGTCGGAAAGACAGTATATGCGGCACCGGCTGAAAGCTATGAGTTGAAAGTTACTCCGGAAGCACCGGTTATTGAAAGCGCTTATTATATTAATGGCTCTCTGACTTGGGAACAGAATGTAGCATTTGTTAATACAAGTGGTGATCCTTATACCAATTCAGTCTTTACAACAACAGTTCCTGCTCTGGTTACAGATAACACCGGTGCAAAAGATGCCTATTTCCTGATTAAATCCAACTCAGGCAAATCACTTGGCGCGGTTGATGCAGACAACGATGCTCCAGAAGGCAATCTCATTTTATCAGAAACAGCAAATCCTATCAAAATATCCGGTGGCGATTATAAATCAGTTAGAATCTCCATCAACATGATGGAAGGCACTTACAAGATTGAGAAAACAATGGATGCACCTCATTTATGGATACCAGGAAATCATCAGGAATGGAAGCCTTCACAAGCACCGACTTTATATAAGCCAGAAGGAAACAATGCTTATTGGGGAATGTCGGAATTGAACGGTGGCTTTAAGTTTACCGCACAGCCCTATTGGCCGGATGGTTCGAATGGCGGACTTGATTATGGATATGACTATTTTACCTCGAAAGAAGGTATGACAAATGATGGTGGAAACTTATCTTTACCACAGGGTATTTATTACATTGTAGTCAATTTGGACGACAAGTATGCCTCTGCAACAGAAATAACATCTATGGATATTATAGGTACAGCCACAGGAGGATGGGAAAACGGCAAAGAATTAACTTATGATGCAACAGAAAAATGCTGGACTGCAAAGACTGAAATGACTGTGGGTGAATTTAAACTCCGCGTCAATTCCAGTTGGGATTCCGGTGTTAGTTTCGGGGGAACATTAGATACACCCAGTCCTTTTACTGGAGATAATATTTCAATGGACGCAACCGGTAACTATACCATCAAATTCTATCTGAACGGTAGACTAGTCCTCATTAAAGAATAATAAATGGAAAATACATTATGAAAAAAGATATAAAACATATATTCTGGATGCTGCTCTGTCTATTCACGATAGTAGCATGTTCCGACGAAAACCATGAGATGTTAATCACCGGTCCGGAAATCCCCGAACTGGATCACGAGCCGTCTATCGAAGAATTGGTAGAAGGAATCAATAATTACCCCACTAAATTCAAGGGCGACAAGCAAGGTAAAATCTGGTATAAAGCAGCAGCCGGTGACGACTTGTACGGCTATGAAGGTGATGTATATGTTCACATCGGTATCAATGACTGGATGTATGTTCCTACGGAATGGGGTGTAAATGAAGATAAATACAAGGCAGAGAAAGTGGCGGATAATATTTGGTGCTTTACACTTGCCCCGACAGTACGCGAATGGTTTGGCGCGGAAAATGCAGCAAACATTCAAAATGTCTGCATCCTCTTCCGCAATGATGAAGCGTTGACTGACGAAAAGAAAACCAGCGACTTTTTTATCACAGTAACAGGAGACAAGACTTTCACACCGGCTCCGGTAGAGATAGCTGCCTGCCCAGTAGAAGAAGCGGGTATCCATCCATCGGCTGACGGAACGTCTGTGACTTTCGCACTATACGATTTGGATACGGATAACAATTACAAGGATTATGCTTGTCTCATTGGCGACTTCAATGATTGGGAACTTAGTACTGAATATCAGATGAAGCGTGATAACGACAAACACTTCTGGTGGTACACCGTTACAGGCATCGACCCCGCCAAAGAGTATGGTTTCCAATATTACATGGGTAGTGAAAAAGACGGCAATGTTCGTATTGGCGACCCCTATTGTGAAAAAGTGCTGGATGGCTCGAACGATAAATATCTTGTAGAACAAGGAGTTTATCCGGCTAGTGCCATACAGTATCCGAATGGAAAGACGACAGGCATTGTCTCCGTATTCCAAACAAAACCGGCATCCTACAATTGGCAAGTATCCGATTTCAAGATTGATAATCCTGACAATATGGTAATCTATGAGTTACTGTTCCGTGACTTCACACAAACGGGTTCCGAACTTGCTACAGGTACAATCAAAGAGGCTACTAAACATTTGGACTACATCAAGAGTCTGGGAGTGAATGCAATTGAACTGATGCCTATACAAGAATTCGACGGGAATAATAGCTGGGGATACAATCCATGTTATTATTTTGCAATGGACAAAGCATATGGAACGAAAGAGGAATATAAGCAATTCATTGATGAATGTCATAAACAAGGCATTGCAGTATTACTGAATGTAGTCTACAACCATGCTACTGGCAGTCATCCATTTGCTAAACTTTATTGGAATTCGAAAGAAAGCAAGACAGCCAAGAATAATCCGTGGTTCAATGTCGATGCTCCGCATCCATTCAGCGTATTCCATGACTTCAATCACGAATCGCCGCTTGTACGTGAATTTGTAAAACGTAACTTGAAGTTCTTGTTGGAAGAGTATAAGTTTGACGGTTTCCGTTTCGACTTAACCAAAGGATTTACTCAAAACAAGAGCAATGAATCAACGGCAAGCAACAAAGATGACTCCCGTGTTGTTATCTTGAAAGATTACTATAAAACAGTGAATACGACCAATCCTAATGCAGTGATGATTCTCGAACACTTCTGCAATTTGGATGAAGAGTCAGAATTGGCTAAAGCAGGGATGAAACTATGGCATAATATGAATGAAAGCTATTGCCAATCCGGAATGGGAGAATCAAGCAATTCTGATTTTTCATACATGCGAAATAGCGGAATGCCTGCCGAAGGATGGGTTAATTTCATGGAAAGCCATGATGAAGAAAGAGTTGCATACAAGCAAACTGCTTTTGGCAATCTTCAAAATGCAGGTCTTGATATCCGCATGAAACAACTGGGAACAAATGCAGCCTTCTTCCTGACCGTTCCAGGACCGAAAATGATTTGGCAGTTTGGCGAACTAGGATATGATTATTCCATAATGTATAAGTACGATGGAACAATGGGAACTGAAAAGAATACTGATGCCAAGCCTGTGAAATGGGATTATCTTACTGACCAATATCGGAAAGGATTATACGACACTTATAGCACTTTGCTGAAATTACGCAATGATAATCCGGACTTATTCAGCGACAACGCATTCAAAGACTGGAAAGTAAGTGTTTCCGATTGGGATAAAGGTCGTTATCTAAGATTGGAATCCACTACAAAGAAACTGGTTGTAGTAGGCAATTTCAAGAATGAACAGATTAATACAGGTGTGTACTTTGGTAACACGGGAGATTGGTATGAATTGAATGGTGAAACATTGAATGTGACTAACAGTTCTGAACAGCCTGTTGTTATACCTGCTAATAGCTTCAAGTTATACACCAACTTTCCAGTAAACAATTGATTGAACGGTTGTAATCAGAGTTATCATAGAAAACAACCCATAATAATGTAATAAATCCCTGTTCCACAATGTTGGAGCAGGGATTTATTGCTTTAATTATTTCTTATCGGTAGAGATTTTTCTCTTCAAGCATGAGCTCTTTTTCAATCCTTTTAAGCGAGCTAGTTGTTTCATGCCTTGAAACTGTTTGTTTCTCACCGAGAAACGAAGTGTTTCACACCGAGAAACCATTCGTTTCACACCGGGAAACTTTTTGTTTCAAACCGGGATGAAACTATCCGCCTCAAACCTGCGTCTCTCCTTCTATATATTCTTCAAGAAAAAGGTTCTCGCCGTCGAATACGGCATAAGAAAAGAAATTAATCCAGTCTCCAAGTATCAGCACACGTGAAGTGACACTTAGCATCAAATCAAGTTCAATGTGGCGATGTCCGTAAATAAAGAAGTTTATATTGGGATGACTTTTCAAATACTCTTTTGTATATAGTACCAGATGCTCCTGATTTTCCCCCATATAATCCGGTTCCTTTCCGTCAGTCCGTTTCTGCCTGCTGCGTTTCGCCCATGATAAACCAAGTTCCACGCTCCATCGGGGATGAATAGCGGAAAACAATGTTTGTAATGTTTTGCTGTGAAACATGGAACGAAGCAGTTTGAACTTCTTGTCCGGGTCGCCCAGCCCGTCACCATGAGCAAGATAGAACTCTTTTCCGTATATTTCGGTAGTCAGCGGTTCACGGTGCATAATGACACCACATTCTTTGGTGAGATAATCCCCACACCATATATCATGGTTGCCAATAAAGAAATGCACTTCCACTCCCATATCCGTCAGTTCGGAGATTTTTCCCAAGAAACGGGTATATCCTTTGGGGACGACCAGCCGGAATTCATACCAGAAATCAAACATATCTCCCAACAGATAAACAGCAGAAGCCTTGTGCTTTATACTATCAAGGAAGTTCACCAAACGCCGTTCCTGCGTGCGTCCATGCTCAATAGCACGGGACCCAAGATGCGCATCGGAAAGGAAATAAACGTTCTTCATGAGTTTTGAGTTGTTAGTTATAAGAGATTGATTATGAGGTTATCACTCGTAACTAGAGAAAACCGAGTTCGAGTTTCGCTTCCTCACTCATCATATCTTTGTCCCATTCCGGTTCAAACACCAGATTAATGGTAGCCGCAGTCACACCCTCCACCGATTCCACTTTCTGACGAATATCTTCCATGATAAAATCAGCAGCCGGACAGTTGGGGGCTGTCAATGTCATATCAAGTACCACTTCTCCATTATCGGAGACATCTATCTTATAAATCAGTCCAAGATCGTATACATTCACCGGAATTTCCGGATCGTACACCGTTTTTAGCATGGCTACAATCTTTTCTTCTATTTCAATCTTTTCCATACGTCTTCTCATTTTGTTATGTATCGCAAAGATAGAGATAAAAAATGAAACATAAAAAATTAGGTACGGAATGAGCATCGTGTACCTAAAGAATATTACATCTATTCTCTATCTTCACTAATATGAAAAACGTACCCAGATGGTAAATTGTTGCAAAAGGGAATAAAGATGTAGAGAAAATTAAAGCAATCCTTCATCCGCAAAGCTAAAGAACCCGTCTTCACAAACGACGACATGATCTATCAGGTGGATATTCATTGTATCTGCCGCTTTACGAATATGTTCTGTCAGTGTTTTGTCAGGCTGACTAGGACGGATATTCCCTGAAGGATGATTATGGACCACAGCTATTTGGGTGGCTCTTTGCAGCAATGCTTCCCGAAGGATGGTGCGTACATCGGTGTATGTTCCATCTATTCCACCGGTACTGATACGCACCTTATCAATCAGTTTCGTTGCCTGATTCAATAAAAGAACCCAGAATTCTTCTTGTTCGAGGTCGCACATCAAAGGTTGAAAGATATCATAAATATCTTTTGAACAGGTGATTTGAGGCCTTTCTTTTGTGTTTTGCAGTTTCCGACGCTTTCCAAGTTCCAATGCAGCCATCACTGTAATACTCTTCGCCGGTCCCATACCTTTAAAACGGGAATAATCGCAGACTTCCCATTTTGCCAGAGAATTGAGATTGTTATCACAAGACAGGAGCAGGCGCCGCATCAGTTCAACAGCGCTTTCTTCCGTATTTCCGGAGCCGATTAATATAGCGAGTAGTTCGGCATCACTCAATGCCGCTGCTCCCTTTTCCATCATTTTTTCCCGTGGGCGGTCCTCCAGTGCCCATTGGTTGATGGATAGTTTGTGTTTACTTTCCATTTGCTATGTTTTGAAGGTGTAAAGGTAGGCTTATTTAATTTAATGATAGAGGCAATGGGAAAAAAATTGGTTGCAGACTTCTTCTTTTTTCTATGCAGAGACAAGTTGTACGACACCCGGGTCTCAGCATACCTGACACCCGGGTGTTGAGTAGCATGAGACCCGGGTGTCAGACGTATTGAGACCCGGGTGTCATGCAACATTCCTTTTAAGTAAAAATAGGAATGGTAGTAAACAAATTAAAAGTAGGTTACTTATAAAAATTCTTTTGGAAAGCCTCAAACTCATCTTTCCCTCTGACACAACGCTGCCACCATGCACGCCAAAAGCCTGTACCATAGCCGATAAGTTGTATAAATGCAGCGGCTATGGAATAAATGCCAATAGCCAGACTCTTATTCTGAATAGTAGAATCCATGCATACCAGCAATGCATAAAGAATGATCGGCGTAAAACTGAAAAGACAGAATGGGGTTCCTAATAATAAGAGTGCCACTCCCAGCGTAAATACAGCAGGAAGTAAATGCACCAGTTTCAGAGAGTCCGGGTATTTCTTATAAAGATTAATACGGGCAATGCCGGAGTTATGCACTTGCTTGAAGAACTTCTTCAAATCAGTACGGCGTTTGTGATACACCCAGGCATCCGGAAAAAGCCGGCAAGTATAGCCGTTCTTAAAGATACGGATACTAAAGTCAATATCCTCTCCAAAACGCATCTTTGAGAATCCGCCTAAAGCCTCATACACTGCCCGGCGAACTCCCATATTAAAACTGCGGGGATAGAATTTGTCCATCTTCTTTTTCCCGCCACGGATCCCTCCGGTCGTAAAGAAAGAAGTCATGGAATAGTTTATCGCCTTTTGGATATCCGTGAAAGAATCGTGCGCACGGTCGGGACCGCCGAAAGCATCGACAGGAGAAGCGAGAAGTTCTTTCTCTACCGCATCGAAGTATCCTTCGGGAAGAATGACATCAGAATCTAATATAATAAGGTATTCTCCTTCGCTACGTTCTGCCCCGTAATTACGGGTTTGTCCCGGACCGGAGTTAGGTTTAGAGAAGTATTTTATATTCAACCGATCTGCATACCGTTCTACTACTTCTTTACAAGGAATGGAGGAACCATCTTCTACAACAACGACTTCGAAATCTTTAAAGTGTTGCATGGTAAGACTTTGCAATAATTCATCCACTTCATCGGGACGATTATAAACGGGGATTATGACGGAGTAACGCATAGTAAATTCGTTTTAAGAATGAATTTGAGATGCAAATTAAGACAAAAAAGGGGAAACTACTCGCAAATCTCCAGAAAAACAAAAGAACTAACTATATTTCCTATCTACTTTTTATCAAGATTCCCTCAAAAAGTTTTCTATTCTCCGTTAGAATCATTATAAAAAGAGATTGAGTTTCTCCAACTATATTAGTTTTGATAAATCTTACAGAATAAAAAAGGGCGTTCCTGGGAAATAAGGGAAAATTGGAACGCCCTTCGAAATAAAGGTTTATTATTAGACTGGTCTTTCACAAGTGCAGTCTTTACCTTTTTTCATCTAATAAATTAAGGATGTCAAAAATCCTTAGTGGGAAATAACATATTCATCTTTTCACAAAGATGAATAATTCGACAAATAATATCCGATACCACCATATCGGACAATTATATTATCAATAAAAGGGTAACTCTACACAAAGGAAAAGAGTTACCCTTTCTTTCTTATTTAAAATAGGACTATTTCAAAGAAGCTTTCACAGTGATCTTATTAATAGTTTCTGTACCCCAGTTATGATTTACAGTTACTTTCACATAGATGTCCAATGACTGAACAATCGCTGTATTGTTACATGTAATCACACCTGTTGACGGATTAATAGTATAGGTACCCTCATTTACAGTAGCACTATATCCATCAATTGCATAAGTAATGGCGCCAGCAGCATCAATGCCATAAGCTGCAGCCCAAGGAGCTTTTGCTACTCCATTTTCAATAACTACATTCTTCTTGGTTACATTGATATCTTTGTCAGACATCTTGATTTCTGCTTTCGTTCCTACATTGATAGTCTTATTCTGATCACCATCTATATTCCAATCAATAGAAGACTTGTAAGACAAGACATCAAGCGGAGAACGCAATACAGGTTCACAATAAGTCACTTCTTTTCCATTTATATCAAGAATAGTAGCTTCAATATCAGTTCCTTGTATTTTAGCTCCGATCTTGATAGCACCTAAAGTCTTCACATCTACATCCGGAGTTACAGTAATAACATTACCAGCAATGCTTATCTGACTATAAACAGCTTTAACAGCATCAGACTGTTTTACTTGCGGAGCCAGATAATATTCAATAACTTCACTAGAAGTACTGTTATCTGTATTATATGCAGCATAAAGAACTGTCAAATCAGCCGTCATACTGAATGACTTATCAGCTTCAGTCCATGCACCGGTAATAGTTGTCTTACCATTCACAACAAATGCACTATTTTGCTTGATGATTACTTTACGTTCGCACTTAACAAGATCCTTCAATTTCAAAGTATACTGTTTGTTAGAACCGTTAACACGATGAGTTGTTGTGGATTTACGCCATGCATATTCTTCAGAATTTGTAATTTCATATTTTGAGTTTCCACCACCTGGCCATGTTTCGAATGAATACAATTGCTGATCTCCATTGATAACAGTTCCGGCAGGGAATATCAATTTAAGATTATCCAAATCTGTGCTTGTACCCGGTGTGAATTCAATATATGCATCAACCTTGTTAGCATAAGTTTTACCATCTTCATTAGTCAAGTAATACAAACCATATTTAACAGGAGTTACGTTTTCATTGTCAGACATATAGTCACGTCCACCCAGTGAATTCAAGAATGCACGCACATTCAAGTCAATAGTTTGTTCACTTGTGCTATACTGCAATTTAGCTAACTTATCAGCTGCAGCTGCATCTTTCGTTTCTACATCAATATCAACCAATGCCGGAGCCACTTGCTGCTCGCGAACAGCTTTCACTGCAAAGTCATAAGAAATGATTTCCGTACCTTTTTCATTCTTATAAGTTGCTGTCACATAGCATAATTCATTGATAGCCGAAGCTTGCTCACTAGATTTAGCTGTAATAACACCGTCTTTAATTTCAAAGATACCTTTTGCCTTATCAGCTGTTTGTTTGAATTCAACAGTGATACCACTAAATCCTAAATCAGCCATTGAAATGAAATCCTCTTCCACATCATGTCCCAATGCTACAGAATCATTCAAATTATAAGATTTGTTATAAACAAATGTATATTCAACATAAGATGAAAAATCGGATTCGGTAGTTGCATCAGCCAAAACATCAGTAGGAACTTCAACTGCATCTTTTGTATGCACAAAACTCAAATCAGCCGGAGTCCATTTTTCAGCTTTGAAGTTGAAATAATCAGAGGCTGTTGTATAACCGTTAATTGTTACATCCAGAGAAGAAGCGTAAGGTTTATCAACTTCAATGTTTTCGGAAATCATATTTACACTCAAGATACCTTGTCGGTTATCCACCCATTTTGCACTACCTTCTACATATTTCAGTGCAGGAACAAGTGCTCTGGTTTTATATGTATCGGTAAATGCAAATACAGCTTTACCTAGATCCAGTGTAGTAGGCCATACTTTGAAAGTAGCTACAGAAGCACTGGTTGCCAATAATTCCGCATCAGGATCATTGGACGACATCAACCCGATTGATTTTACAAAATCATCTTTATCATTAGCAGCTTGTCTTCTGTAAATAATGCTTTGCAAACCATTATAGGCAGAACCTTCTGCCAACATTTTATATTCTTTACCGTCAAGAGTGATGACGTACAAACCATCTACCTCATTTATAACAATAGAAGGAACTTTAGTATCAGTTTTCAAGCTTGTTACCACATCACCGATAACGATATACCCATCTTTATTAATAGACACGTTAGCTGATGCATCCTGACCTGGTTCGCCAGGCTTACCAGGTTCACCTTGTTCTCCCTTCTTCCCAGTAGCATTAACCTTATTTCCATCTGCATCTAAAACATACTCATAGGTTTTGCCATCATCAGTACTTACCTGCCAATAGTTGTCACTTGATACTTTAAATTTAGGAATGACCGTTTCACCATTTAGTCCCGGCTGTCCGTTCTCTCCATCTTTACCATTGGTGATAATCAATTTAGAACCGTCAGAAAGAGACAACTCATAACCATTTGCTACAGGAGTATAACTGACAATAAATTTACCGGCTTTCATTGCAGCATCCACCTCTTCAATTTTACTCTTATTGGCGTCGACCTGCTGTTGCAAACCATCTATATCATCATCGTAGTCTTTGCATCCTACGTAGCTGATAGTAGAAAGCGCCAGCGCCCCGAAGAGCATCACTTTTACAAACTTTTTCTTCATAACTACTTAAAAATTACATTAATAATATATTATTAAACACTAAGTTTCAATAATAGCATACCCGTTACTTTGTAGGTAACGGAGAAACCTTTGTGCCTGCTCTTCGGGAGTAGTCAATACTGAAAAATGATACGATAAGCAATGAAACTTTTTTACCCCTGCTTCTGAAAGGCAGTAGAGGGAAGGAGATCTTTTGCAAAAATTTAGAAGTTAACAAAGCCCTAATACAAAGAATCCGCGTGTTTTATTTGGTTAATTCCTATTTTGAGTAGTTTATTAGAAAAAATGTATGATTTCGTTTGGTTGTTTTAAGAAATATGCTCATATTTGCACCGATATTCATTCCCGTTACCTACAAAGTAACAGACTTATATTCAGCAAATTGCATTTCGAACTGAATATCGGATAAAATCAATAACCCGCTTGTTTGCTTCATCTATTTTCTTATTCTGAAAAGGTTTCAGATAAGTCTCCGTCACTGTAATGGACGAATGCCCCATCGCTTCGGAAATAATGCCCGGATGAATTTCACAATAATACGCTGTTGTGGCCCATGTATGGCGAGCGGTGTATGAACTCAATTTATCCCCCAGTCCCAACAATTCACCCAACAACATTAATTGCCGATTAAATGTGCGCAATGCTAACTGATACTCTCGATATGCTTCTTTTGTTCCTTCACGACTTTTCAACAATGAGAAAAGGTATGGAGAAGAAGGGTCACAATTCATGTACTTCTTCACCAAAAGCATTGCCTCCGGAGTCAATGTCACCGACAATGTACGCCCCGTCTTACGCCTACGATAAGTAATCACATTATCATGCAAATCACTCTTACGCAAATATGCGAGATCGACAAAAGGTAAACCACGAAGTAAAAACATCAGAGTAAATAGCTCTTGTGTACATCGCAAAGCCGGAGTTGCAACCGATGAATGTAATTTTGCAAATACCTTTTTTATGTCTTCCTCACATAAAGCTCGCTTACGGTCAGCGCGAGTACCGGTATAAACCGAATGGAACAAATTCGGCACATAAGGTGCTTTTCGAAGATCGACCGCACGATTATAGACTGCACGAAATGTGCGCAAATAAGTTGAAACTGTATTCCAACTACAACCACGGCTACGAAGATGTATCTCGAAGCCTTTCAACCATCCCGGAGTTACTTTATCAAAAGTGAAATCTCCTTTCCCACAATAAACAATAATGGCATTGAGACTGCTACGATATACGTGAGCCGTCCCAAAGTTTCCCCCCATTTGTAGCCCATTAGCCACTTGCCTCATAAATGCTACTACTTTTAACATGTTACTATTACTTAATTTAATTACACAATAAACATACAGGTATTTTTAAGAACAAGCAAACCTGTAAGTTACAAATAACAATAATAATAACAATGTTGTTTCTTGGAAGTAAATGAAAGGAGCGATGAGGTAAAACTAAGACAAAAAAAGACGGGGATGTCCCAATCTTGGCACATCCCCGTACAATATAAATCAATTCTGTTATTATTTCTTCAGAATATCCATTGTATCGGATGCAATCAACAGTTCTTCATCCGTCGGAATCACTACTACTTTCACTTTAGAAGCAGGAGTAGAAATAATTGCTTCCTCACCACGAACTTTAGCATTCACATCGTTGTCAAGCTCAATACCCATGAATTCCATATCCTTACAAACTTCACAGCGACATTCCATCTGATTCTCACCTACACCACCAGTAAACAGGATGATGTCTACACCGCCCAATGCAGCAGCATAAGCTCCGATATATTTTTTGATACGGTAATAGTACATCTTCTCTGCAAGGATAGCTTTCTCATTGCCAGCTGCACAAGCAGCCAAAAGTTCGCGCATATCGCTTGATACACCTGAAATACCGAGCACACCGCTCTTCTTGTTCAGCAGATTGGAAACACCCGTAGTATTCAAGCCTTCTTTTTCCATGATAAATGTTACTGCACCGGCATCAATATCACCGCTGCGAGTACCCATCATCAAGCCTTCCAATGGAGTCAAGCCCATAGTAGTATCCATACATTTACCATCTTTGATAGCAGCGATAGAACCGCCGTTACCAATGTGGCAAGTGATAATTTTCTGTCCTACCGGATTCACACCCAGGAATTCGCATACACGTTTGGACACGTAACGATGAGAAGTTCCGTGGAAGCCATAACGACGCACACCATACTTTTCATACAGTTCGTGAGGGATAGCATACATGTAAGCATAATCCGGCATAGTCTGATGGAAAGCCGTATCGAATACACCTACCTGCGGAATATTAGGAAGAATAGCAGAAACTGCATTCACACCTTTCAGGTTAGCAGGATTGTGAAGCGGAGCCAGATCATTGCAAGCTGCAAAAGCCTCCAACACTTCTTTGTTCAGCAATACAGATTCGCTGAAACGTTCGCCTCCGTGCACCATACGGTGACCTACCGCATTAATCTCATCCAAAGATTTGATAGCACCATATTCAGGATGAATCAATGTATTCAGGATAAACTCTACTCCTACTGTATGTTCAGGAATATCTTTTTCCAATACTTTCTTTTCGCCGTTCGGCAAAGTCAGTTTCAAGAAAGATCCCTTCAGACCGATTTTTTCGATACCACCTTGTGCAATCACTTCTTTGCTGGTCATATCGAACAATTTATATTTAATAGATGAACTTCCGCAGTTCAATACCAGAATTTTCATGTCGTTGTCGATTTAATACTTACTACTTTATACCTAATACTTATTTATTCGCCTTTGCTGCAATAGCCTGATTAGCCGTGATAGCAATCATGCGATATACATCTTCGATAGAACAACCACGAGACAAGTCGTTTACCGGACAAGCGATACCCTGAAGGATCGGGCCGACAGCGTCAGCATGTCCCAGACGTTGGACTAACTTATAAGAGATATTACCAACTTCCAGACTCGGAACAATCAATACGTTTGCTTCGCCAGCCACAGGAGAACCCGGAGCCTTGCTTGCACCGACTTCCGGAACAAGAGCAGCATCAGCCTGCATTTCACCATCCAGATCAAGCGTAGGAGCCATCTCCTTTGCAATCTTAGTAGCTTCTACCACTTTATCAACTACTTCGTGTTTTGCAGAACCCTTGGTAGAGAAGCTCAACAGAGCCACTTTCGGATTTTCAATACCGGCAACGGCTTTCGCAGTTTGAGCAGTACAAATAGCAATCTGTGCCAGCTGATTAGCATCCGGAACCGGAGTTACGGCAACGTCACCCATGACCAAAATGCCATTCTTTCCGTATTCAGGAGCATGAGTCAGGAGCAACATAGCACCGGATACGCAAGTGATTCCCGGAGCAGTCTTGATAATCTGCAAAGCAGGACGCAATACATTACCAGTAGTGTTGCGGGCACCAGCCAACTGACCGTCAGCATCACCGCTCTTAATCATTAAACAACCATAGAACAAAGGATCGCTCGTCAATTTGCGGGCTTCTTCGATAGTCATCCCCTTCTTTTTACGAAGTTCACACAACAACTGCGCATATTCTTCGTGTTTCGGAGAAGTTTCAGGATCAATGATAGTAGCTTTACCGATGTTTCCCAATCCCCATTTTGTAGCAAGTTCATTAATTTCTGCCGGTTTACCCAGTAAAATTAGATCGGCTACTTCGTCTGTCAAAATCATATTGGCAGCTTTCAATGTGCGTTCTTCAGTTCCTTCCGGAAGAACAATACGTTGGCGATTTGCTTTCGCACGCGCCACGATTTGGTTGATTAAATTGAGCATAGATATATTGAATATTATTATAAAACGTCCTTACAATTTGTAATTTGCGGTGCAAAAGTACTCAATTTTGCAATATCCACATTACAATTTCGGCTATTTTTCTCTCCCAAGTCTAAAATATTATAATATTTAACACTGTACTCCTATTTTTCATACCTTTGCAGTGTTTTCAAACAAAATCAATAGGTTATTAGTATATGATACGTCAGTGCGCCATTTTATTTGGCTGTTTGGCTTTGGGTGAATTAATAGTTTATCTTACGGGTATCAAGCTCCCCTCCAGCATCATCGGTATGCTGCTGCTCACCCTCTTTTTAAAATTAGGTTGGATTAAACTACACTGGGTACAGGGATTGTCCGACTTTCTGGTTGCCAACTTAGGATTCTTTTTCGTTCCGCCCGGTGTGGCTCTTATGCTATACTTTGATGTTATTGCGGCAGAGTTCTGGCCGATAGTAACAGCGACCATTGTCAGCACCGCGCTTGTACTTGTCGTTACGGGATGGGTACATCAAATCGTCCGCAAGTTCAGGCTGGCACGTCAGATTAAGCTGGCGCGCAAACTTCATCTGACGGATTTCCATCTGTCGGAGAAACTGCACCTTAAAGATAAAATCAACTTAACGAATAAAGACAAATGAGCTTCTTAGAGAATAATTTCTTCCTGCTGGCTATCACCTTCGGGATTTTCTTCTTTGCCAAATTGCTTCAGAAGAAAACAGGACTGGTATTATTAAATCCTATATTGCTGACCATCGCCCTATTAATCATCTTCCTTAAAATGACAAATATCTCATACGAGACCTATAATAAAGGAGGACATCTGATCGAGTTCTGGCTCCGCCCGGCTGTTGTTGCTTTAGGCGTACCTTTATATCTTCAATTGGAGATGATAAAAAAGCAGTTATTGCCTATCCTTCTGTCTCAACTGGCAGGCTGCATTGTCGGAGTTATTTCAGTAGTGCTGATTGCGAAATTCATGGGAGCTTCCCAAGAAGTAATCCTGTCTTTGGCTCCCAAATCGGTTACGACTCCGATTGCGATGGAAGTAACCAAAGCCATTGGCGGTATTCCGTCACTGACGGCGGCAGTTGTTGTGGCAGTTGGTTTATTAGGAGCAATCTGTGGTTTTAAGACCATGAAAATCATGCATGTAGGCAGTCCGATCGCTCAAGGGCTTTCGATGGGGACAGCCGCTCATGCTGTCGGAACTTCCACCGCAATGGATATCAGCAGTAAATATGGAGCATACGCCAGTCTGGGACTGACACTGAATGGAATCTTCACTGCACTACTCACACCTACGATCCTTCGATTATTAGGTGTCTTGTAAAAACAAAATCTCTTGATTTTCCGTTATATAAAGAGTTAAACGCAAAAAGCAATTTTATGATTCCATTTAAAGATATCACATTAGCAGACAAAGACACAATCACCTCATTCACGATGAAAAGTGATCGCCGCAATTGCGATCTTTCATTCTCCAATCTTTGCAGCTGGAGGTTCTTATATGACACTCAATTCGCAGTGGTCGACAACTTTCTGGTATTCAAGTTCTGGGCGGGAGAACAACTTGCTTATATGATGCCCGTAGGCACAGGAGATTTGAAAGCAGTATTGTGGGAACTGATAGAAGATGCCCGCAAAGAGAACCAGCATTTCTGTATGCTGGGAGTGTGCAGCAATATGCGCGCTGATCTCGAAGCTATCCTTCCGGAACAGTTCACTTTCACAGAAGACCGCGACTATGCGGATTATATTTATTTGAGAAGTGATCTATCTACGCTGAAAGGGAAGAAATTCCAGGCGAAAAGAAATCATATCAACCGGTTCCGCAACACTTATCCGGATTACGAATACACACCGATTACCCCGGACCGTATTCAGGAATGTCTGGATCTGGAAGCAGAGTGGTGTAAAGTGAATAACTGTGACCAACAGGAGGGGACAGGCAACGAACGTCGCGCCCTGATTTATGCTCTCCACAACTTCGAGGCACTCGGACTGACGGGAGGTATCTTGCATGTGAACGGTAAAATTGTCGCATTCACATTCGGTATGCCTATCAATCATGAAACATTCGGCGTACATGTAGAAAAAGCGGATACCAGTATTGAAGGTGCGTATGCCATGATTAATTATGAATTTGCCAACCGGATTCCCGAACAATATATCTATATCAACCGGGAAGAGGATTTAGGTATTGAGGGTTTGCGCAAAGCCAAACTGTCTTACCAGCCGGCGACGATTCTGGAAAAATATATGGCTTGCCTCAAAGAGCATCCCATGAATATGGTTAAATGGTAAATCCATTATAAATATGATGTTAAAGGAGCAAGTAAAAGCATTGTGGAAAATCTGTTTTGACGATAGTGAAGAATTCGTTGAAATGTACTTCAGACTGCGTTATAAAACAGAGGTGAATGTCGCCATCCAAAGTGGCGATGAGGTAATCTCTGCGCTTCAGCTGCTTCCTTATCCGATGACTTTCGGCGGAGAAACAGTGCAGACTTCCTATATTTCAGGAGCCTGTACGCATCCCGATTTCCGAAGCAAAGGGGTTATGCGAGAGCTCTTATCACAGTCTTTCGCCCGGATGCTGCGGAATGGAGTATATTTCAGTACATTGATACCGGCAGAGCCCTGGTTGTTCGACTATTATGCCCGCATGGGATATGCTTCCGTATTCAAGTATTCAACTAAAGAGATCGTTTTGCCGGAGTTTATTCCTGCTAAAGAGATAGCGGTCAGTGTGGTATCAGAGTTTCAGGAGGAGATCTATTCTTATTTGAATAAGAAGCTTTCCGAACGGGCTTGCTGTATTCAGCACACGCTGGAAGACTTTCAGGTTATTATGACTGATCTTGCCATCAGCGGAGGATACTTATTTGTAGCCAGACAAGAAAACGAAATCAAGGGGGTGACTATTATATATAAAGGAGACAAACATATCATTATCAATGAGCTTTGCGCTGAAGATAAAGATGTGGAATATAGCCTATTGTATGCTATCAGGCAACACACCGGATATAAGTGCATGGTTCAACTCTTACCTCCCGAAGATCAACAGCCTCAACATCCGTTGGGCATGGCACGTATCATCAATGCCAAAGAAGTGCTGCAAATCTATGCCGCGGCTTTCCCCGAAGATGAAATGCAGTTGGAATTATCGGATAAACAACTGTCGGTAAATAACGGTTATTATTATCTGTGTAAAGGGAAATGCATGTATAGTACCGAGCGACTGCCCGGTACACATATACAGATGAATATTAGTGAACTAACCGATAGAATACTCCAGCCGTTAAAGCCATATATGAGCTTGATGATGAATTAAGACACGAATTACACCACTTAGGAAGAGTACGAAAAGATGAGTTGCAGATAGTTTCTTCATATCTTTACTTATTTATATTCATATCTGTTTCTAATACATATACCATTTGAGGATCAATTTCTGCCGTGCGTTCACCATCTCCCTGACGGGTGTGTTGCACAAAGAGATGAAGCTTCCGCTGTTTCTTCCAGAGTTCCGTATCATGAGACGGTTCCCAGGCATCTACGGAAAAGTCGGTCAAATCCGTTATCGTCCATTTGCTAATGCCGACATCGGACGCATGCGCCATTGAGACACGGCTTCCCCGTTCTTCGTCGCGGAAAATATAAAAGACTTCTCCACCCTCTACCACAATACGCGGACGGGCAATAGGTATCATTTTCGTACCGCCACCCTTCAAGGTAAAAGGTGTTTTGCGATCTGTGATCTGCCGTTGATGCCATACTTTCCCATCGTTCCAGACGATACGGTATTGGGGCACGTTACTGTCGGGATCCCGCCAATAAGTGGCTATATATGGATTTCCTTCTGCATCGGCACTCATACTTGTTTGATTAATCAACTCACAGTTTTGAGGCAAACGACAGGCATACTCTGCATTAGACAATTTGATAGGAAGTTCATATTGCTCTCCACTTGATTTATACCAAGTCACTCCATTATCAAACGAACGGGCATAACATATATCATGGTTTGTTTCCACATGCCAGCTTTCGCGCCACACCCACGAAAGATGGATGGTTCCTTTCTCATCGACATACATTTGCCAATAAGCATTCCGTTTATTTTCTCCATCAATCAGTATATCCTGCACACGAGTCCATTTATGTTCTTTCAGCGAATAACGGTTCATCACCAAGTTACCACGACCGGAAGAACCGGAACGATAAACAAACAGTAAATCTCCTCCGGATAAAGAATAAAACTCCGGATAGGTTACATTTCCTTCATCAATTCCGGTCATCGGTATTTTATCTCCCAGTTTCAGAGAACCGGGAGCAATGCTCCGGCAATAATTCAGTTTATGTCCATGATGATCGAAAGACACGTGTATGTAACCTTCTCCATCCACCATCATACTGATTACATTATGAGCATCCTTTACATTTCCCTGATATTGGGTACGGTGTAAAGTCCATTGTTTCGAATCCAGTTTCCGCTTTCCAAGTATCAGATAGCCGTCGTTATCGTAATAACTGATATATTGTTCCTCACCGTGCGTCACCAGCGAGTTATTCCGAAAGACCGTCGTATTGACCGAAGTACAGCTATATCCCTTTCCTACTTCCACCAAACGCTGGGAACAGACAAGAGTAGGAACAAGTATTATTCCGCAAAGTAGTAGTAATATCCGTTTCATGCTTATCTTCTTTTTTATTTGTCAAAGATGGAAAGAGTCCATTTTTCATGCCAGGGAATTGTTATCTTTCCGTCTTTTACAAGTACAGGCAGCCATACATAGCGGGAGTCTTCCAAGTCTTTCTTTTTCCAGCGGTCGAACATAGCGATGTATGCGTCCTTCTTTCCGATAACAGGCTGAACGTAAGTACTCTGCGCGTAAAACGTTTTATCCGCATCCGGTCCCGTACAAGGATTACCGATCGTTTTCCACGTTCCCATAATAGAATCGGCCACTGCTATTTCGGCCACATTCGGATCCCAGCCTGTGCAACCGGAGCTTAACATATAGTATTTACCATTATATTTAAACACAGCCGGAGCTTCACGAGACTCTTTGACGAAATTACGAGTAAACCGTCCGCTGGGTTTCAGATAATCATCAGTCAAAAGACTAATATACATGGTTTCATTATTTTCCGAAGAATAGAACTGATAAGCACGTCCGTCATCATCCACAAAGACTGTCTGATCGCGGCTCATCGCATTGTTCGGACGGAAACTTCCCTGATAGACGAACGGCCCGACAGGAGAATCGGCAACCGCCACTCCGGCACAAGCCTTACTGTAATCGGCACTTTCCACATGTGCCCACATTACAAACTTACCGGTCTTCTTATTAAAGATGACTTTCGGACGTTCCAACACTTTGGACGGATGCAGGTCATGATTCGGATCGTCTTTGACTGCCGGAAGCACAATTCCTTCAAATTTCCAATTCAGCAAGTCTTTAGAAGAGTAACAACCTACTCCGGTCACGTCTGTACGATAACACTCCCACGTAGCCCAGTCCGGCAAAATCGTTTTTCCTTTCTTGTATTCACCATACCAATAGTAAGTACCATTGTGATAAAGAAGTCCGCCACCATGGGCATTGATCGGATTTCCATCCATATCATTCCACACTTGTCCGGGGATAAACGCCGTGTTCTTCTGTGCCTGCATTGATACAGGCAATAACAACGCGCAAACGACTCCTGATAATATACACTTGATTATTCTGCAATGTCTATTCATATTCATGATATTAAATAAGATTTCTTGTTTACAAAGATAGATGATACATTAAATATAAAGGTACACTTATGTGTCAAAAAAGGACTAAAAAACAATCATTCTCCGCTAAATGCACGATATTACAGAGCATTTGCACTTCGATTTCAGCTCTCATTTATCATATAATACGATAGGAATAGTGATTCCACCTATCAGTTCACTCTATAAAAAGAACTTACCCGATTTCAACGCAAAACGATTTTCTGGTCGAGCAGGTCATTTATATATACACATAAAATGCTTTTCTGATATTCCATTACTCAAACGCGATATTTTTTATTTCTCCGCTTGCCAGACGAACGGTCACTTGTTTTTTATCCTCCGATACATTGACAGATTTCACCGGATTCAGTTCTTTTGAAGTAAAACGGCTCTTCCCGTCACCCTTTTTCCACAATTGAAGCGTCACATATATCTT
Organism: Bacteroides sp. 1_1_30; assembly: GCF_020982715.1. Lineage (NCBI taxonomy): Bacteria > Pseudomonadati > Bacteroidota > Bacteroidia > Bacteroidales > Bacteroidaceae > Bacteroides > Bacteroides sp. 1_1_30. The sequence goes on along the minus strand of NZ_JAJKHN010000020.1, from coordinate 25,992 downwards.
CTCACCGGACAATCGATCGGAAACCATGTTTAACGCACATTTCTCACTCACAGGATGCACCCCCTCCGGATATACCGTATGTACTTTCTCCCAACCTGCCAATGGTATCATTGCCAATTCATATTCTCCATTAGAGAGTACCGGAATGCGCTGTTTATTCACCTTGCGACAGGTTTCTTTTATATCCGTATCCAAACGAGGCAGTGAATAATGTCCCAGACAAATCTCTGTCGGTTCCGAAACGGATACTTTATCCACCCGCAGAATTCCATCCGGTAGAGGAATATCCGCCAACTGATATTTCACGCAACTATCCGTTTCGAGCACAGCATCACGACGATAAATACCATTCTCGAAGCTTTTGAAAGTATACAGCCGCAACACTTCCCATTCTCCTTTCTTATTCTTTGTTCCATAATTCATGGAAATTTCTCCGTTCTTTCCGTCTGCCATCCAAGGGAATTCCGTATGATAAGCCAATTTGTTATAGTTCTCCGTACTACGGAACTTCTGCCAGTCTTTTGCCACCGTCTCATGACACCATGAGCGCATTTCAGAGCCACCGCAATTCGGATAATTGGTTATCAACAAGTTTGTTGCCGGTTGGAACTTATTATACACCTTTCCTTTTTCCAGTTCTTTCTCCCAAGGACCGTTGTTTTCTGTAGCCGACCAATATTTGGAACTTTCCGGCAACAACAGACTAAGGAAAGCCTTTCCGCACCAATACACACTTCCCCGACAACTATAAATCTGAACAGCAGGAGCAAAAGGACCGTAAAAGCCCATAGTCGGAATACCCTCTTCCAGAAATTCAGGACTTTCCAAAAACTGCATCAACGTAGCAGAGGCAATTCTTCTCATCCATCCGTAATTTACATCACCGGTCGCGTCATATTCATATAAGGATAAAGGAGCGGTTGCAGCAAAACGATAGCAAATGCTTCTCCCCCACATATTCATTCGCCCGTCACGACTAAACATGAATGGATAATTGCCAACCATATCATGCTGGTTTTTCAAGAACTGCGCTGCGTATTGAGGATATTGTTTCTTTCCGAACATTTCCGCCCAGACAGGTCCGTAAGTCTGATAAGCCCATGCACTATAATAATCGTATGCCGGAGCATCATTGTACCAACCTTCACCCCGGTATCGAGCCAGAAGTTTCTCCAGATTCGACTCCAGATAGCTGTCATTCACAACATATCCCTGGTCTTTCAGAAAACTCAAAATAAATACATTGAAAAACATCCAGTTGGAACCGATAGTAGGTCCTTCTCCATAACTCAACATGGTAGCAGCCAACGCATCTTTCTGTTCTTTTGTCAGAGGATTCCATAACACTTCCTGTGCCGCTTTCATAGAGATTGCCAACGAGCCCAGTTCCAGTAATGTCTGACTGGGTCCCCCCTTACGATGCGGAATAAAGCTCCGGCTTTCCGGATTAGATATATTTATCAGTTGATGGCGATAATAATCCGTCACCTTTATCCCGTTCATTTCCAGTTCGGGATTATCTTTCAAAAGGGGGGCAGCAACGAACAAGGTACGTGCAAGTCCTTCCAGTTTTGCTACCGGAATCTGCTCTTCATTTCGCGGATATGTCTTTTCCAGCTGTTTCGGGAAATACATCTGGTCGTCCAGTGTATGTATATAATCGAATGCGCCTTTTAACAGATATTCGCCCGCTTGAATCCAGTGCCGACGTGTCATACCCGTATAAGGGCTTTTTTGATAGTCCGGTTGCCGAACAGTGAATATATTCTCTTGTGCAATAACGACAGAAATTCCTGCTGACAAAATTAAGAACGATAATAGTAACGCGAGTTTTGCTTTCATGGCAGCTATATGTTTATAATGTTAGATTCATCGCAAAAGTAAAGCTTTATAAACAGAACTCCGTCCAATAACCGTTCATTTAAATCCAATTTTAAGTCAAAATATCGTTTCTAGCATCAATTGAACGATAATCAGCCCTCTTTGACGGATATACATCCTTTTTTCCAGAAAAGACCATTTATCTTTGCAATACAATAATTAAACCAATACATTGAACATGAAACATTTGCATTTCAAACTCTTCCTATTCTGCTTATGCCTCATCGGGACAATACAAATGACAGCGCAAAACAGAAAATCGCATAATCCGATATTACCCAGTTTCCATGCTGATCCTGAAATATTATATTCACAGCAGACGAAGCATTACTATATCTATCCCACAAGCGATGGATTTCCCGGTTGGGGCGGGAGTTATTTCAAAGTCTTTTCATCGAAGAATCTGAAATCATGGAAAGAGGAGAAAGTCATTTTAGACATGAACAAAGATGTATCATGGGCGAATGGCAATGCATGGGCACCTTGCATCGAAGAAAAGAAAATAAACGGAAAATATAAATACTTCTTTTATTATAGCGCAAATCCTGTCACCAACAAAGGCAAGCAAATAGGAGTAGCCACGGCAAATTCCCCTTTAGGCCCATTCACCGATTCGGGGAAACCAATTATCACTTCTTCTCCCGTAGGGCGGGGACAGCAAATTGATGTGGACGTATTTACCGACCCTATATCAGGTAAAAGTTATCTCTATTGGGGGAACGGCTATATGGCAGGAGCCGAACTCAATGACGACATGATGTCTGTCAAAGAAGAAACCATCACGGTGATGACTCCCAAAGGCGGGACTTTAGAAACGTATGCATTCCGGGAAGCTCCTTATGTATTCTTCAGAAAAGGAGTTTATTATTTCTTATGGTCTGTGGATGACACAGGTTCCCCAAATTATCATGTAGCTTACGGTACAAGCGACTCTCCATTAGGACCTATCCAAGTTGCCAAAGAACCGATTATCCTGATCCAATCTCCTAAAGAAGAAGTTTATGGTCCGGCACATTGCTCGGTTCTTCAAATTCCTAACAAGAAAGACAGGTGGATTATCGTCTATCACCGTATTAATAAGGAGTATCTGAAACATGGACCGGGATGGCACCGAGAAGTGTGCATGGATTGGATGGAATTTAATGAAGACGGAACAATCAGACAGGTAGTTCCTACACCCTAATCCCGTTATTTAGCTTTATGGTAAAAGGAATAGGGGGATTTGGCCCAAAACGCGGGGAAGATTCAGTCAAATTTTAAATGAATAAATCTTCTCCCGTATCTGACAAAAGCACAAGACGGCGTTTCCATAGATATTCCTTTTATTTGCAAAGTTAAAATCATCATACTATATTAATCCTAAAATAATATCAGATGAAAAATGTTCTGACTATCGCATTACTTATTTCTACCAATATGGTAGGGAATGCGCAACTTAATCATGGTTATCCGATAGACCCGGTATCCTTCACTTCCGTGACAGTGACAGACAGTTTTTGGGGACAACGCCTCAAAGCAAGCCGTGAAGTGACCATACCTCTGGCATTCAGCAAATGTGAAGAAACCGGAAGATATGAGAATTTCGTGAAAGCAGCCCATCCAAGCGATACATACAAAGTGGAAGGACTCTCCTTTGACGACACGGATGTCTACAAAACCATCGAGGGAGCCAGTTACTCGTTGCAGACTTACCCGGACAAGAAATTGCAAAAGTACATTGACAGCGTACTTGTGATCGTTGCTGCTGCACAAGAACCGGACGGATATCTATATACTGCCCGTACGATGAATCCCAAACACCCGCATAATTGGGCGGGAAAAGAACGTTGGGTAGCCGTGGAAAACCTTAGTCACGAATTTTACAACTTAGGACACATGATAGAAGGTGCGGTTGCACATTATCAAGCTACGGGAAAACGTAATTTTCTTGATATTGCTATCAAATATGCTGACTGCGTCTGCCGGGAAATCGGAGACGGAGCACAACAGAAAAAGCTGGTTCCCGGACATCAAATAGCAGAAATGGCACTGGTTAAACTGTATCTCGTGACAGGTGACAAGAAATATCTCGACCAAGCCAAGTTCTTTTTGGATGCGCGCGGATATACCAGTCGGAAAGATGCCTATAGCCAAGCGCACAAACCGGTTGTAGAACAAGATGAAGCTGTCGGGCACGCAGTCCGTGCCGCCTATATGTATTCCGGCATGGCAGATGTGGCGGCCATTACAGGTGATAGTAGCTATATCAAAGCCATTGACAAGATTTGGGATAACATCGTCTCCAAGAAGATCTACGTCACAGGCGGCATCGGCGCACGACACGCCGGAGAAGCTTTTGGCAACAATTACGAACTCCCTAATTCTTCTGCCTATTGTGAAACCTGCGCAGCCATCGGTAACGTATATATGAACTATCGCCTTTTCCTGCTGCACGGCGATGCGAAGTATTTCGATGTATTGGAACGTACATTATATAATGGCTTAATTTCCGGAGTATCATTGGACGGTGGTTCCTTCTTCTATCCTAATCCGCTGGCTTCCAATGGTAAATATAGTCGCAAGCCGTGGTTCGGTTGCGCCTGTTGCCCTTCCAATGTCAGCCGTTTCATCCCGTCACTTCCCGGCTATGTGTATGCAGTCAAAGACAATCAGGTATATGTCAATCTATATCTTTCCAACAAAGCCGAATTGATAGTCAATAAGAAGAAAGTCGTGTTGGAGCAGGAAACAGGATATCCCTGGAATGGCGACATCCGTGTAAAAGTGGCACAAGGCAATCAAGAGTTTGCCCTGAAGCTCCGTATCCCGGGATGGGTACGCAACGAAGTTCTTCCAAGCGGCTTGTATAGCTATGCAGACAATCAGAAGCCGACTTATCGAATAATCGTGAACGGACAAGAGACTGCAAACACGCTAAATAACGGTTATTTAAGTATTGAACGCAAATGGAAAAAGGGAGATGTGGTGAAAATTCATTTTGATATGCTTCCCCGTATCGTAAAGGCAAATGAGAAGGTAGTTGATGACAAAGGGAGAGTCTCCGTCGAACGTGGACCGATTGTATATTGTGCAGAATGGCCGGACAACAAATGCAATGTACATACCGTACTTTTAAATCAGCATCCCCAATTTAAGGTCGTTGAGAAACCGGAACTTCTCTATGGTATCAGCCAACTAAAAACTGACGCGCAGGCTTTAAGTTACGACAAGAACGGTAAATTAATCACCAAAGATACAGAACTTACACTTATTCCTTATTATGCCTGGGCTCACCGTGGCGAAGGCGATATGAAAGTATGGCTACCGATTGACGTAAGTGCCGCTTCCGCACTCCCGCAGGAAGTTCAGAAATGGGAAGATAACGGATTCTTCAAGAACTAAAGACTACAAACCAGACATGAATATAACTCCATTCTGTCAAGTACCTTTGCTTATGCACGGTACTTGACAGAATCAAACAAAATGTCGAACTATGACTACAACAAGAAGAAACTTTTTGAAAAAGGCCTGTATAAGTGGAATTTGCCTTTGTGGATTCAGTACCATACTTGGAAGTGAAACATTCACACCAAAGACTCCCTCAAGTGAAACACCCAATAAGAACGAAATAATGTTCCTAAAGTGGATCACTGAATTATTGGAGAATCTGGAGAATAGCCATTTGACAGAGGCACAGTTGCGCCAAATTGTCAAATCATCATCCATCGCGCACCATCACAATCTGGAAATGGACACTATGTTAACTCCCTTCAAAGGCCATCTGGATAACTTTATTGAATTTATAGAAGAAAAATGGGGGTGGAAAGTCAGTTATGAAGACAGTAACAAGCAAGTGCTTATTGTTGACGAGGACAAGCCATTTTGTGTATGTCCATTATTACAAAAAGAGAAGGAAAAGAAGTTCCCGGCCTTATGTTATTGTTCGGAAGGATTTGCTGAAAGAATGTTCACTATCGTATGCAACCATCCTGTAAATGCAACTGTCATTTCTTCTATCCAGCGGGGAAATAACAAATGTATCTACAGGATAGTACTCAATCCATAACCTTATACCCTTTCCCCAATAAGATGCTTTATCGGTAAATGTACTTTGTTATTGCGTTTTCATTTTCTTTTGATACTCACTTGGCGTAATGCCAAACACTTCTTTAAATGAAGTCGTAAAATGCTTGTGATCACTATATCCCAGCGCCATGACCACTTCGGCGATAGTAACCGTTTTATTCTCCAACATCCGGCAGGCATGTCTCATCTTGATATCTTTGATAAAATCCAACGGTGTCTGTCCGGTCATCGCTTTTATCTTTCTCGACAAAGTAGAACGTGACACATTCAGTTTATCCGCCAACATCACGACATCGAGTTTAGGGTCGGACATGTGTTCCTCTACGATTCTTAAAGCTTTCTCTATAAGCTGTTCATCCGACGAAACAAAACCAATATCCGATATCGAACCGGCCTTCGCTTGAACTTTACTGATTTCCGGTCGTATCTGCATACGTTCCCTTTCTACCAGCATCCGGTTATTTTCCTGTTTGATCCGCTGAAGATAGAGATGCAGCATGGTCCATAAAATACCAATAGCAATGAGGACATATAATGTATATGCCCACCATGTCTCATAAAAAGCAGGTAAACGATGAATGGTAAATTCCGTCACTTTATCGCTCCATAATCCATTCTTATCAGTAGCTTTTACTTGAAACACATACTCTCCCTTACTCAAATTGGTGTAGAAGGCCGAGTTTCTACCTTCCTCCAAATATACCCAGTCATTATCGACGCTTCCCAATCGATAAGCATAACGCACCTGCTGCAAATGATGGTAATCAAGAGAAGAAAAATTAATTTCCAGGCTTTGGTCATCGGGATTCATACGAACGGACTGCCTCAATGGATTTTCCTTCCTGTCGTTATCCCAAATGCTCTTTCCCTTTATCTTAATATCTGTAATATAAGTAGTCACTTGTTCCGGAATACTTTCGAGCTGTTGAGAGGAAGGAATAGAAATAATACCGGAGATCCCTCCGAAATAGAGTTCCCCTTTCCTGTCATAATAAGAGGCATGTGATAATAAACGATTCAATAAAAAATCAGAAGTACCGGTACGGTAACTTCTATAAGCGCCATTCTTTGGATTATATTCTCTCACAGCCTGATTCGTTACAATCCATACATGATTATAGTTGTCCACAATCACATTATTAATGATATTCCCCTTCATGCCGCAAGCAATGCTATGCTCCGCAGTTTCTTTGCGCCCGGCATCATACATCAATATTTCTCCTTCGCTTGTCCCCAACCATAGTTTGCCGTCGGTCGTTGCATCCATACAAGTGAAGTCCTTTTCCAAAGGAAACAATTCCGTATATTTATCCTGTCCTACTCTATATATTCCTTTTCCCCTGACTGCCGCCCATATCCGTCCGTCACTCGTCTGCGTAATCCCCGACACATTTCCAAGTTCATCGGATATGACTTCAAGCGTTCCGGTCGGTATATGATATACATATAGACCGGTCGTGGTACCCACCCACAAATTCTTTGCCGAATCCTCGAAGAAAGAAGATGTCTCTCCCGGATTTCCGGTTACCTCACCGATTTGTATGCAGAGTTCCTCCTTCATTTCCATATTTTCCTGACTTAGTCCGTAAATGACAGAACCATAAGGCATAGCCCATACCATACCCGGAACATGAGAAGGAATCAGGTTGCGCACTTCCCACAAAGGAAGATTCTTAGTTCCCCCGTTTCTTAAATAATACCCCATCCGGTCAGTTCCCGCATCATAGACATACAAGCCATAACGTTCTTGCGAAAACCAGAACACTCCTTTACTATCCATACACAATGAGATGATAGCCGGATTTGCCTTTATCTGTTCTCTTAAAGCCGGTAAAGTATATTTCTTTATAAAATGCTTACGAATATCAATAATGAAACTCTCCATATCAAAAGCCGACACCCACAATTTTCCGTCCCTGTCTTTATAGATTTCATAAAGCATCTTATTGCCAGGAATAAGGAATGAAGAGGTATCCACCTGTTCGAGCATCTTATCTTCTGTGATGCAAAATGCGAAAAGGTCTTTTTTGGTAGTAACCCATAAATAATGGTAGATGTCGTCCTGTACCATGTGATAGGTGTCTCCCGTGGTTTCGCCTGTCACGTCCACAGGAAGCGGTTGCGGAGTATATGCGCGTTCCGGAGATGGTGCCTCCGGATTAAAACGGACAATACCCTTTCCCCAAGTCCCCAGCCAATAACATTGATGTGTTTCGTCCCAGATGATTTTCTCAATATCCCGATATTCTTCATTATGGAAATAAGGTTCGAAACTATCTGTCGCCTTATTCAGTTTATACATTCCGCCCTGTGTAATGGATATCAGCAGATTATCCTTTTTATCTTCATAAACGGTATAAACAAACTGTGGAGAACGGTTGTACGTCATCGGATACCGTTTGACCATTTCCCCATTAGCCTTATATCTGAATAAAGCCCCAGCCACGCTTACCCAAATCGTGCCATCCTTGGTTACATTAATAGAGAACACATTTTTGTCTGACAGTTCTTCCATATTGACAGGAGTAATCCGGTATGTTGCCTTATCCAGCATGTAAGCCCCTTTGAATGTTCCGAACCAGATATGTTTTTCATGGTCTTCATTAATGTAAGTGATGTAATTATCCTTCAGCAGTCCGTAATGAAACAGGTCGGAGCGAAACACACGGACATCATATCCATCATCCCGACATAGCCCATTAAAAGTGCCATACCATATATAACCATCGCTATCCTGAAATATGCGGTGAATAGCCTTGACCGGCAATTTCTCCAATGAGGGGATATCCTTCACCACGATTTCCTGCGCGCAAGTGGTGCTCATGAACCAAGTCCGAAGTAATAAGAAAAGAAATATATGGTTCAGCCGTGGGAAATAATAGATATGTCTGGTGCTCATAGTCTGATTCTTGAATATTTGATACGGCAAATATATCAAAAAAGCTTCAACCTAGGTGCAAGGTTGAAGCTTTTCTCTATTAATGACTAATACCTATTGAAAGTTACCTATTTCTTATACTGCCAAATACCATAAGTAAACATATCTGCATTTCTCTGTGGTTTCTGTTCGTCCGGACGGAACCACTGTCCAATATTTACAAACGGGGTGAGAACCACTTCCACATCACTCCCCTTATAGAGGGCTTTTGTCCGATAGGCAGGTCCCAGTATCTTGGGGTAAGGTTTGTCCATAATCGTAGGCTTTGCATCTACATCCACCTGAATATCCCTTTCCATATTTACATCATCATTACAAAGCTGTTTATTCCACACCATATCCAGGCAATAAACCACAGGACCACGTAAGAAAGCGTATGGTATTTTATCGGTCGGTTCTTCCCTATACATAATCTCTCCTCTAGGCAGCGTGTAAGTGGTATATTTACTATGATGTTCGCGCATCACCCACTTTTCCACCATAGGAAAAACGATGCTGACTTTGTCTCCCTTCACCCATTTCCGGGATATTTTCAGATAAGTACCGGGCTGTACGCCTGCCATTTTCTCTCCATTCACAGAAACTTGCGGTTTCTCGCACCAACTGGGAATACGCAAATTCAGCACTCTGTCTGCAACCCTTTCCGACGTGACGGTCAATTCCATATTTTCCACTTCCGGATAGTTGCCGGAGATTTCAAATGAGAAAGCCTTTCCCGCATATTGGGAAGGAACATACTGGTTCACATAAAATTCTTTTCCTTTTTCCGCATACATGAAAGTGGGCAACATGGAAATGATGCGATGTCCGCTTGCCGTGCAACAGTCGGGACCATGAAAATAGCCATGAGGTTTTGAACCGTTCGGTGCGGTATGATAACGGCATGAACCGGTTTCACAATCTTGCGCGGCAAAAACGTGATTAATCATCAAACGTTCCATTGCGTCTGCATACTTGGACTCTCCGGTCAGTTCCAGCAGCATTTGTGTCAGTTGCATCCATGACATAGTAGCACACGTTTCAACCACATGACCCGAAATTGGTTTCACATAATCGTGTTCATAATGCTCGGCTACACTGACACCACCGGTGATATACATCTGACGCTTGTGAATGTCATCCCATGCTCCGGCAACTTTGCGGAACAGCGACTTGTCTCCTGTGATACGATATAGACGAAGAAAACCCATAAAATTCATCTGGAAGGTATGCGAATGTACGTATGGTTGGAGTTTGTCTACTCCCAATGTACCATCGGCCACAGAATCCAACCGTGAGAAAGCATCCCAACCGCTCCATTTATCAATGTTGCTGACTACCCATTCACTCCACTCCAGGTATTTTTTCTTTCCTGTAAGTTCATACAGCCGTGCGACAGGGTCGCAGAGCAATGTCCCTTCCCATGAATAGTGTACTCCGTGTCCTGCAAAATCCGACAAGGCATCCACTTGTTTATGTTTGTTCTCCGGATCTCTCAAGTCAGACGGCCAGAATTCCAATTTGCCGGGTCCGAAGTATTTCAGATAATAATCCGCCAGTTTTTCAACAGCTGCTAAAGCATCCTTATCTCCAGTTTGCTCATACACCGTAATAAAAGCATGGAAAACAAAGTAGAGTTCATAAGCGTCCATACCCCTGACTGGTCTCTTGTCCGAACGATAACTTCTGGCAGTAGCACCCAGATAACCATTCTCTTCCTGTGATTCAACAATGCGTTTGAGTACGGTACGGGCTTTCGACATCAATTCACTGTCACCGCTCTGAATGGCAGACAAATAAGCGGATTCGAGCCATTTCCCATGTTGCTCGGCTTTCGTCCAGTCCCATGTTGTATGTTGGCGTTCCACGATAAAATCAACATATTTGTCTATAGGGAAATTCTTCAGGTAAACGTCACGATTCAGTTTCATACGTTCTCCATAGAAGCCGGTTACATTTTTAACCAAAGAAACAGGAACCGGGTTTTCCAGTGCCGCTACTTTATCATGGTTGCGGGCAGCAAGAGAGTGAGTAGCCGTCGAAACAGCTAATAAGATTGTTAGAAAGCTTTTTAATTTCATAAGTGATATTCTAAAATAGTTATATAATTCAGACAAAAGAACATAAGAACAAAAAATAAAATAGCAGTTCAATAAGCAACAGAAATAAGTTTCAAAGCGCAGCCTTTATGTTCTTTTGTTCTTATGTCTAAAAATAAATGATCATTTCACATAGTCCGGATTCTGCGTCAGTTCCGGATTAGCAATCAAGGTAGATTCCGGTATCGGGAATACCTTCCTGTAGTCTCCCATAGGCTTATGTGACAGCCAGCTTTTCTTTGTGAAAAGTCCGAACCGTATCATATCCCTGCGCGTATGCCCTTCCCAAGCAAATTCCCAACAAAGTTCATCAAACATACGTCCGAATTGTACCGGAGTCTGGTCTCCCGGTTCCGCAACATTATAATCTTCGACATACCCCCATTGGTAGGCAGAGTTTTCTTTCAGTTGTTCGTCCGTCACCGTAGCTTTGTCGGGCGTACTCTTAAAGTTTCTCTGACGAACCTGCGTCACGAGTGCTCCGGCTCCGGGTTTGCCGGTACGTAGTAAGCACTCCGCTTTCATCAACAGCACTTCGGAATAACGGATGAGAGGAATATCCGTATCGCAACTCCACTCCGACCCGGCAGCTACTTCATACTTATTCATGCGGTAACCAGCCATTTCACTCGTAAAGTTTCCGTCAGGAAGCTCTTTGGTAAAAACAAGAGGCTCGCCCGCCATATCGTAAACGCCATACAAAGGATTCCCTTCCGCGTCAAACTGCTGTCCCATCAGCCACGAATCTTCCAAACGTGTATCACCTGCCTGATAGGTATTGATAAACTGTGTAATCCCCTTCGGGCCACCAGCCATATTGGGGGCGGCATTGAGCAGATATTTCTTCTGTAATTCACTATGCCAGGAATTCATAAACAGGTAATTCCCGGTTATCCCACGGCTATAATCGTAAACAATAGTAAACATGACTTCTTTCGAACCTTCTACTCCGCTTGCACGGAACGAATCTTTGTAGTCAGGAGACAAGTCACACTTATTCTCCGTGATTATGTCATTGCATTGTGTAATACATTCCTCCCAACGGGGAGTGCCTGTATATACCTCCGCATTCAAATATACATTTGCCAATATCGCTTTTCCCGCCCACTTATTGAGTTTTCCGTAAGTACTTGCATCCTGTTCCTCCGCCAAATCGGGAATAGCTTCGCCCAGTTCTTTCACAATAAAGTCATAAACTTGCGCACGCGCAGTCTTTCCCGGCAATTCCTGCGACATGGTAGTAACCAAAGGAATATCACCGAAATTATCCATCAGAATCCAGTAATAATAAGCGCGAAGAGTTCTTAATTCTGATATTCCCTGCTGCTTCTTTTCGGGCGAAGGCGAGGGAATAATATCTTTTTCCAGACGTTCAATAGCCCCGTTACATAAAATCACTCCTTTAAAGTAGTTGTTCCAAAGACTGGAAATCTGTCCCAGTTCGGAATTCCAGTTATGAAAATGCAGGCGTTTATAAATACCACCGTCATCCCAACCGGTAGAATTCGGCGGAGTCACCACACAACAACCCGTCAGCTCTTGGGTTTGCCAATAGCCACCTACAAAATCGCCGTGCAACGGTTCGTATGCACCTGCTATATTAGGAATAAAGTCATTGACCGAGTAACTATAAGTCTGTTCAGTCACACCTGAATATACCACTTCGTCCAAGTCATTGCAACCGGAAACACATACGGTCAGTGCCATCCATAAGATATGTATATTTTTCTTTTTCATATAAGTCATTTTTTATTAGAGTTAGAAATTCAGGTTAACGCCGATTGAAAACGTACGGGCAGAAGGATATCGGTACATATTGTCCACACCGGGAGTCAGTCCGGTCACGTTCACCTCCGGGTCGATGCCGGAATATTTGGTAATGGTAGCCAGATTAGATATACTTCCGTAAACACGCACCCCTTTAATCCATTTGTTTTCTTTGATAACCGGGGTGTACCCGATAGTCAGATTGTCTATTTTCCAGTAATCGCCATCCTGCACATAATAACTTACATACTGTAATTCCTGATCGGCAGCCAACGGACGTTTGCCATAAACATTGTCAAATGCTTTTTCCATCACATTTCCCAACCCTAATGACACGGGAGCCGCATAATTCATTTCAGGCATATTCAGTATCTGGAAACCAAAAGCTCCACGCATAGTGATTGACAAATCAAACTGTTTATATCTAAAAGTATTATTCCAGTTTAAATACCAGTCAGGAAGTCCGTTGCCAAGCACTTTCTTATCATCCGCCTGTTGCTCCGCAATCGGTTTCGGTTTTCCGTCGGCCCCTTCGATAATCCAGTGACCGTTTTCGTCAATGTCTATGCTCTTATAGCCCCAGAAATTACCGATAGCCATACCTTCCTGCACACGATGAGTCTTCTGCTGAATGGGGGCGTATGTATCTCCCAAGTCAGTATAACCGTTGGAAGAGTACTTGCCGTTGGACAAAGACACCAGTTCATTGGTGTTTGTAGAGAAGTTGATTCCCGTATCCCAAGTGAAAGATTTCGTTTTTACGGGAATGAAATTCAAGGATACTTCCAATCCTCTGTTCCGGATAGAACCGGCATTGGCAGTTATCGTATTTTTCACATAAGGAGGAACCGATACTGTATAATCCCAAATCAAATCGTCCGTATCCCGGTTATACCAGTCGATACTTCCTGAAATCCGGTCATTGAAGAATGCAAAATCAAGGCCGATATTCGTTTCTTTCTTCTTTTCCCAGCGCAGGTCGGGATTCGGATTGGAGGATGCACGGAGCAAAGTAGTCCACTGTCCTCCATAATAACCATATCCGCCCAAGTCAAGCGTATTTAAAGACAGATAAGGATTCCCGGGGATCGTTCCGGTTATTCCGTAACCGGCTCTTAACTTTAAAAAACTCAAGAAGTTTACATTCTTCAAGAATGATTCTTCTTTCAAATTCCAACCAATAGATACGGCAGGGAATGTTCCCCATTTGTGATCTGCCCCAAACTTGGAAGAACCTTCATGACGGATGCTTGCTGACAAATAATATTTACCCTGATAATTATAATTGATTCTTCCGAAGTATCCTACGAGTTTGTATTCTTCCTGATAAGTTTTCTCTGTAGCCTTTCCATCTTTCAAAGCTGTACCGGCTGCCATATTATTATAGGAGTAGTCATCTGTCGGGAAATTATAATTATCCATGAAAGCTTCCTGGTTGTTATTCTTGTTCCAGCTATAACCGGCTAATGCGTTCAGGCTGTGTCCCCCCTTGAAAGCTTTGTTATATTGGATCGTGAATTCTGTCATATCCGCCTGATTCTTATGTGTTTCACGGGACGCGTAACCATTTTTATTCTGAATAGTGGTAGAGCGGTGATTCTTTGTTTCATAATAGCCGGAGAATTTGTTATAGACTTCTCTGGAAAGCAACCATTTGATATCCAGCCCCTCAATCGGAGTAACCGTAACAGTGGCGTGCATCCGTAGATTGGTCGCATCGTTTTTCCCTTGTGTCTCATTCAGCAACGCAAGCGGATTATAGTATAAATCACGTGCAACTTCCGTCCATTTACCGTTTTCATCTTTTATCGGTTCTGTCGGATTGTAAATCAAGGCACTCTGATATACATTGGTATTATAAGGAATACCGTAACTTTGCTGGTACCCGCTCAACCCCGCGTCTATCTTCAACCTGTTATCAAACATCCGGTGCGTTACGTTCAGACGCGGAAATATAGTCTCCACTTTAGAGCGTTTGACAAGTCCTTCGTTAGAGGCATAGTCAAAACTGGCTATGTAATTAGTGTTCTTCGAGCCACCACGCAAATTGATACTATAAGTCTGATTAAAAGGAGTCTGCATTATTTCGTCCAGCCAGTCCGTCTTACTGCCATAATCAGCGGCTCCGGTATATCCTTCCTTCACCTTCTCCAAGTACTGGTCTGCCGACATCATCGGAAGTTTCTTTGCAATCTTCTGAAAGGAGACATAAGAATTCACTTCTATCGTGGGCTTCATCTCTCCCTTACTGGTTTTAGTGGTAATCAGAATAACACCGTTCGTACCTCGTGTACCGTAAATAGCCGCTGCCGACCCGTCTTTCAAGACGTCTATCTGCTCAATGTCATTAGGAGATACTGAATTCAATTCTCCCGGAACTCCGTCAATCAATATCAACGGGCTCGTTCCCGACTTCAGGGTAGTAGAACCGCGCAGAACGATTTCGGAAGTGGAAAGAGGATTCGCATCGGGATTAATAACGGATAAACCGGCTACTTTACCTTTTATCAGTCCGGCAGCATCGGGAGTGGTTACCTGAACGAAGTTTTCCGCTTTCACACTCATAACCGAGCTGGTCAATTCTTCTTTACGTTGAGTGCCATAGCCGATAACCACGACTTCATCCAACGTTTTCGTATCTTCTTTAAGTACGACTTTCAATGATGTTTTTCCGTTCATCGGGATTTCTTGCGTGATATAACCGATGAAAGAGATAACAAGTGTACCTTTCGACGTTCCGTTAAGGATAAAGTTACCGTCCAGATCCGTTATAGTGCCGTTGGATGTACCTTTCAGCATGACACTGGCCCCAATCACCGGCTCTCCGCTTTCTGTTACGACCTGCCCTTTCAGCGCAACAGTCTGCATAGTTATCTGTACCTCACTTACATCTGCAAAAGATGATGACGGATAAGCTGTACAAAGAGCTGAAATCATCATCATAGAAAAGATTCTTTTTTTAGACAAGTTCTTTAAATGATAGTTTTTCATGAAATCAAGTTTAAAATCAACAATTTCTTTACTTCTGAAAAGGATGACGGCCGCTCATCTCTTTGCAACAAAGAAAAGCAAATTCTAAATTAATACATTCATAGATATGTTCCAATAAACGGGGAATAATGAAGCAGAGGGATTTTGATTCATTATTCCCCGTTATTTGAATCATTACTCCCCAGAGTATTCGCTATTTCTAGAAATCTCCTCAAACACCTATTTCTCAATTTTACAAGAACAGCCTTCACCTTTCACAATGCCCTGTTCATCGGCATTAGTGGGTGAAGGCTGTACTTTCACCCGTCTTTCACCCATCGGTTTCCTAATCCTACATGGCACTTCTCTATCTATGCTTCTGAAGACATACCTGACCTGCTTCCTTATCCATTACTAACTACCCTCTCTTTCATTAATAACAAACTTTCTTTTGATTATAGGTAAACTTCCTATTACCAGTATGTAAACTTGTTTTTCATTAAATGCAATCTATAATTGCAAGTTGCGTTTATAAAAACAAAAGCTTTGATTATATAAATGCAAGTTTCATTTATATAATCAAAGCTTACATTTATAGTTTTCTTATAATGCAAAGAAAGTTTAGGTCCTATACAAAGGAAGTTTATCCCTTATAGAAAAAAAGTTTTCCTATAATAGTCCGGAAGCCATCTATTAATACTTCTCCTGCCAACTATAGATAAAAGATTTAGCAGACTAGACAAGCTGTAAAAGCCCGGATAGAAAGGTGAAAGGAAAGTGAAAGCCTACCCTTCACCCGCTAATGCCGATGAATAGGGCATTGTGAAAGGTGAAGGGTATTTTCTTGAATTTCCATAAGATCCCGCAACGATTCAAAACGGAACTTTCCGGGAACTATCGTTTCAAATAAGTCTTCTAAAACGAATGTACTCTTCCTTCAACAATGGCAAATCTATACAGAGAGAAATTATCAATCAGCCATTATCTTCACATCAGGCGACGGAACACGGAACCAATACTCCACCCATCGTTTTTCTTTATCGGGCATTGAGAACGATAACTTAATCAGATTGTCGTGGAGACGTTCAACACTAATTTCATTCTCTGTTCCCGGAACGAAAACAGGATCGGACGATTTTCCCAATATCTCGACATACACGCTGTCTGAAGGCAAACGATACTCTCCCTGGGAAAATATAATGGCATTCGATTTCGCATCCCTGCCACGTGTCATGATGTTTATAAATGTTTTATCGGCAGAAATTACTTTTAAGACCGGTAATAATGCAATCCGAAAATCATGTGCACCGGGCTGCACAAGACAGCTTTGCCATACTCCCTCCAGACTCTTATTAGTGACTTCCTGACCGCTAGGGACAGTAAGTTCAGGAATATTCATATTCGGAGTATTGCCATTTTGCTTTTTCGACAGGCTGAACATTACAGGAATAGTGAAACGCACTTTGACAGCCTTGCCATCCGCCATTCCGGGTGACCATTTAGGCATTGTTTTCACCACGCGCAAAGCCTCTTCATCCAACAGGGGATCAACTCCTCTCACTACCTTTCCCTGTCCCGGTGTTCCATCTTCCATCACTACGAACTGGATAATCACCCGACCGGAAACTCCTTTCTTCTGGGCTTCGACAGGGTATTTTACGTTAGTTGCCAAGTATTTCATCATGGCTTGCATGCCTCCCGGAAACTTCGGCATCTCATCGGGAATTAAATAAACTCCCTCACTATCTATTCTGGGGACTGACTCTTTCTGTGCAAACAATGGCAAACACAGAAACAACGCTATGAAAAGACTTACTAGTTTTGTATGCATGGTTTTCCGTTTTAAGGTTGAACAATAAACGAAGATAACATCTTTACGCTAAAAGAGCAACAAAAAAATCGTTTATTTTCCTCATACACAGCAGTTATTTATTGCACAATAAATACTGTTGCCACCAAGCCACAAGTAAATAACAAATAAAAATGTGAGTTCGGGATAAGGGTATTTATCCCGAACTCACATCCAAAAGAAATATCATCTAGTTGTTCACCAATACAACACCTCCCTGTGGAAGGATTTCCAGTTGCACTTTTCCGCTTTCTTTTACTTTCAACGTCACAAGTTGAGGTTCTCCTTTTTTATCATCCTTATACAGAGAAACGGTTTTTCCGGCAAACATATCTAAATCCAGTTTCAACTTTACGATTTCTTTCCCGGCATTCACAGCAGCCAGATACCAGGTGTCACCGTGGCGACGTGCCAAGACTACATATTTTCCCGGATATCCGTCAATGAAACGTGTTTCATCCCACGTGGTAGGAACCGTTTTCATATAGTCCACACAAACAGGGGAAACATCTTTCAGGTTGTTGGGAGCAAGCGCAAAATTCTGTACCGGATTCTGGAATAATACGGTAGTGGCTAATTGAAATATATCAGTAGTACGGCGGGTAGTTCCTCCGTCATTGTTGCGATTCAGCCGTTTGTTCAGGAAACAACCACCGAATTCCATGCAACCCACCGCGTTGCGGATAAACGGATGCAGACAGGCATTGAAAGCCTCTTCATCACAGAAGTGCTGGCCGAAAACCATATTTTCGGAGGCCAGTACAGCCTCGCTGCCTACATAGTTCGGGTACATACGTTCCCATCCGCGAGGGATGGTACAACCGTGGAAGATTACCATCAGACCGTGGTCGTCAGCATCACTCAAAATATCTTCATACAGGCGCATCGTTTCCTGCTTGTCGCCACCAAAGAAATCAACTTTGATTCCTTTCACTCCAAGACTTTGCAACCATTTCATTTCACGTTTGCGGATAATAGCATTGTCCATGTGATTCACCGGCCCCTGCTCAATATCATTCCAATAGCCGGAAGAGCTATACCATAAGAAGAGTTCAACTCCTTTACTTCGTGCGTATTCTATCAAAGATTTCATGCGGTCACGGCCGATGTTCGTATCCCACCAGTTATCGATCAAGGCATACTCATACCCCATTGCAGCTGCAAAATCAATATAGCGCACCTGATCGTCATAGTTAATACTACCATCCTGCCAGAGAATCCAGCTCCATGTGCCGCGTCCGAAACGGTAGTCATGCGTCGTTTCATAAAGAGGACGTACGACATCCCAGATAACGGTTGTTTCCACAATCGGTTTCAAGGTTTCGCCAACAGTTATGGTACGCCAGGGAGTAGCCCCGGGAAGGGCAAACGCCGGAGCAGAAGTTCCGTTACCGTTATTTTCTGCTGCCATCGGGAAAGCAACCGTATACAGATTACCTTCGCTTACATCGCTCAAACGAGAACCGCAATAACGACTGTCTACACCTGTTTCGCTGACTAATACCCAACCATCGTCACCGATACGGAACAGACAAGGGAACGTGTAGCCATGCCCGTACTGCGAACGGTCACTCATGGGAGCATCTGCCTTATACTCTTCCTCATAACTGGGTTTGGTACGCTTCCAACCTATCATGGCATCGCTTTGCGGACATAAGAAAGTAGTTGTTTGTTGCGGAAAGCGAAAGCCGGTTTCTTCGGCAGTTACCGTTACACTTCCTTTTCCATCCTGACGCGGAAGAGTATAGCGAAAAGCTACATCGTGATTGCTGACACGAAAGACTACATCTATTTTCTGCCCTTTCGGATTCTCAAAATTACAAATCAGTTCGTTTGCCTGATAATGCACTTTGGAGGTTTTAATACGATCCTGATGATAGACAGTGTCAATCGGAGTAACAGCGTGTCCTGTCAGTTTCATTCCTTTTGCAAATTCACCGATATTCGTATTCATACCCAAAGGAGATTTCTCCAACATTGTCTTTCCATTGTAGGTAATCGAATAACTTGGCTTTTCGGCTGGAGAAGCAGATACAACCAATTGCAGTTTTTCATCCGGCCCTTTCACTACCACTTCCTGTGCTATCAGAGAAGTCAGACAGCAACTAGCCAGCAGGGTACTTATTATCTTCTTCATATTATTTATGTCGTTATTATCTTCACTTTTTTCTGTTATTTCTCATTTGCCTTCTTTATGCGGATCACCGTAAAAGAATAGGCAGGTAATTGATAGTCAAACTTTTCTGCTACTTCCATTGTGTCTTCAACAGGTAGCGGGGTATCGGCCGGTTTGCCGGTCAGTACGGTTCTTTTTGCAGAAGACTGTATAGCACCGATTCCGGAAAGGTCGACATTCGTATTCACCTCTACGGGAAGTAAATTGACCAGCTTCACAATCACGTCGCCACTTGCCGAGTCACGGACAATAGAAGCGGCAATGCGTTTCCGCACTTGATCATCTCTATTATCAAGAGTGATCTTTGACGGCAGATATTCGTTTCCGGCATTCTGTCCGTAGAGTTTCTGAACATAGTAGCCGGTGGTAGGTTTCACTTCCCGGTTATTGAAGTAAATCAAATCCGGATTCCACTGGGTATGTCCTTCTTTTGCGAGAAGAGGGGCATAGGAAGTCATGTGTACAACATCTCCATTACGTTCCAAGGCAGCAAGATAAAGAGCTTCTGTCAGTGCTGTTTCGATATTCGCCTTTCGTCCCGGTATGTGAGTTGCATATTCGCCCAAGTATACTTTTGTCTTTTTCGAACGATCGTATTTGTCGTAGAAATCCTGGTTGTTCAGGAACCATCCCGGAGTCTGGTAATAATGTTCGTCGACCATCGGAATACCCAGTTTGTCCGCCAGCTTCCATCCTTCCACGTAGTCTGTACCCTCATTGAACGGTCCCACTGTACCGACAACAATCATTTCAGGATATTTTTCTTTGATGGCATTGAAGATCATTGTGAAGCGTTCTTCGAAGATATCAGTGATAAGATCTTCATTTCCGATACCGATGTATTTCAGATTGAAAGGTTTCGGATGCCCGGCTTCGGCACGTACCTTTCCCCATTTGGTCTTCTTAGCGTCACCGTTTGCCCATTCTATCAGATCAAGAATATCCTGAATATAAGCTCCCATTTCGCTCATCGGGATACCACCTTGTTGTCCTCCTCTCAAGTCGCCGTGACAGGCAGAGTTCT
Source organism: Bacteroides sp. 1_1_30 (assembly GCF_020982715.1). NCBI lineage: Bacteria > Pseudomonadati > Bacteroidota > Bacteroidia > Bacteroidales > Bacteroidaceae > Bacteroides > Bacteroides sp. 1_1_30. The sequence goes on along the minus strand of NZ_JAJKHN010000020.1, from coordinate 5,244 downwards.
GGCAAGGAACACCGGCCGCCAGCACTGGAAGCGGTTCCGCACCAATATCTTCGCAAAACTGGAAATATTCAAAATAACCCAATCCCATGCTTTGATGGTATCCCCAAAGGTTACGCTGTGCTTTTCTTGCTTCCAACGGACCTACTGTATTTTTCCATTGATAAATGTTTTTCAAGCCATCACCATGAGCCACACAGCCACCGGGGAAACGGATGAAACGGGGATGAATATCAGCCAACACTTGAGCCAGATCTTTGCGAAGCCCGTTCTTACGTCCTTTAAATGTATTCTGCGGGAATAGGGAAATCATGTCCAGATTCAATTCACCAACAGATTGAGGGATGATTTCGAGATGAGTGTCCGCAGTAGCTTTAGCAATTATCACCGCTTTATATGTTTTCCATTGACGGGAAGACACTGTTAGAGAAGTCTCTCCACACACATTTCCTTTTCCATCTACCAGACGAACCTGCAATTTATTTGATTTACCCTGCAGAACCCGGGCGAAGATGGAAAAATCATATTTCTCTCCGGTGTTCAGTGCGATTCCATCAAAACCTGTATTTTCTAATGCAGCTCCCGGTTGTTCTACATTCAGCACGGCATAATGTGGGTTATTGATATGAATAGGGTCGGTAGTATCAATAGTGAAAGTCGTTTTCTCTCCTTTCAGTGCCCAGGAATGAGTGCTGTTCCAGTTCTTATCTCCTTCCCTGTCCGAAGGGTCGTACTCGAAGTCGCGGTTTTGGATAAGTTCTGCATAGAGTCCTCCGTCTGCCGAATAATTGATGTCTTCAAAAAAAGCGCCCAGCAATACATCACTAATGGCTTTTGCGCCTTCCGGTTGTACAGTGACCGTTGCTTTTACAGGCTTCAAACCGGCAAAACGTTCTCCATCCTGTATCGGACGTTCTCCATGTAATGAGTTCCGATATTGATTCCAGCCATAATTTTTATCCAATCCATCCACCAAGGTCCAAACTACCCGGTTGATATTTCCTTTCTGCTCTTCTCCGGCAACAATAGCTTTCACTCTCACTCCGTCAAAATCCGGCGTAGTACGGGGATATTTCTGACTGGTCCAGTTGATTAAATCCTTGGAAGTAGCTTGGCCGTATCCATCATGGTCATTCAGTTTCCAGGTACAAATCCATTCGCCATCGGACGATTGTTTCAAATAAGGATCGAGCATTTTCTTCTGTGATCCCCAGCGGCTATAATCGCACCGGAGATATCCGTAGTTCCGGCCAATTTCAAACCAATTTTCTTTATCTGTACTCCAGGCAAAACGGAGTCCGCTGCGTCCGTCGTCTCCGGAAGTTGCAAAAGAAAACAGATAAACCGAATCGGGTGTACTCGTCATTTCTTTGATTGCAGCTAAAGTGAGCTGCTGGAACGACAAAAACAAGACAACTAAAAAGAGGAATAATTTTCTCATGGTATATATTGCATTAAGATTATCAATCGCAAAGTTAAGATTTTCATCATTCTAACAAGCGTGTTTCATATAATAATTGGTAATTATACACTTAAAAATATATAAGAAACAAGTAAACAAGGGTAAAATATACACTTTTCCCCATATCGTATACTGTTTTCCTGGATTACAACTAGTTGAATCCATCTTATCAGAATAACTCAAAAGAAAACAAAAGGATGGGAATACTCACTGGGAAGCGAAGATTACCCGCCTGAAAAACAATTGGTTTAACAAATCAGGGACAGGTGTTTTTCTCCTGTCCCACGAGATATTTTAGTTCAGAAACCTTCGGGTTTGCCATAGGCCTTGAAGAGGCGTTTCAACTCTTTTGGGGTAATCGGTATGACAGTGCCATGGCGCGGATGGAAATCCATACTGATAGCATGGTCAATCACTTTGAAATGTTCCAGATCGGAACTTTCGGTAAACTGGTATTTACCTTTCGTATATACATCATACATCAAAATATACTTATCGGAACCAACCAGCGGGAAAATACCCGAACCTTCTACCGGATCCTTCGTCTGCTGTTTATAGTCATCCGATTCTGTCCATTGGCCGGAGGTTAGAGAGGAGGTAGTGGCCTTTTTAATTCCATTTCCATTCCCTTCCGTTTTGTAGAACAAATGATAGAGTCCATCTTTGTAAATAATGTCGCCGTCAATACATGATTTTTTGTTTTCCGGAAGAAACAGTGGCTTCGGTTCTCCTTCTATATCGGTAAAATCTTTGTCGGCATAAGCATAATAAATGATATCGGGACCATTGCCATGTTGCATGGACCAGTAAACCATGTACTTTCCTGCTTCCCTATCATAAATAGTTTGTGGAGCCCACACACGTTTCAGATCCTCCTGATTGGGATATTTTTTCTGGATATTCACGATATTGGAAGTCCAGTGTACAAGGTCTTTTGATTTCAATAATATCATGGCACGGTTAGAACTCCATCCATTGCCGGATACCATATCTGTCACCACCATATAAAATGTCTTCCCATCTTCACAACGCAAGATATGGGGATCACGCACTCCACCTGTTGAACTAATCACACGGGAATCAAGTACCGGCTGATTTCCATTCAAGGCTTTATAATTATATCCATCGAGGCTAACAGCCATCCGGACGGCTTCTTCACTCATGCGATTGCCGGTGAAGTAAACAAACAGGTAAGCAGATTGCTGGCAATACCCAGTCAACACTCCCACAAATAGGAATGCGAAAAGAATTATATTTTTCTTCATATTCATCATCATTTCAATGCTTTTTCATCCATTGTTTTATTCTTGTCCATTCACTGTTTAGTAGTTGAAATCAGCAGGTTTCACATATACACGATATTCCTTAATCATACCCGGATACCCTTTTTCGGCGCGGGGCAGATAGCGGAAACCGGTCACATTTTCCACTTTGCTCAAGTCAATTACCAATTGATGAGGATAAGGAACATTGTCCACTGTCATCCAGAAAGTGGATTCCTGCAAGTCGAATATTTTGTCAGCTGTACGGTTGCCACTACGTGTTTCTTCACTATCGGCATAACGAATCTTCCAATGTTCGCGGGATACCGGTTTACTATCAGCTCCCAGGACATCAAACTCTGCTATAGCTGCGATGTTATCATTTGCTTGTGGAGAAAGTGCTTCCAGACAGAAATAACGTCCTTTCACCGGAGTGGCAAATCGCACTTCCTGCCAGCCGTTACCCGGAGTGAAAGCTCCTTCGTGTGTTACTTTCTCACCTGTCAGTTTCAGTTTTTCTCCATCCTTGCGGTGTGTTTCGGGAGCTTTTTCACGAAGCACATCAAGAATAGGTTTCTTCAAGCCTTTGATAGAGGCTTTGGCAGGACCTTTCAAATCCAATACGAGAATTTCATTCTCTCCTTCTTTGAGCCAGCAACCCGGCATAAAGAGGGTCTGTTGCGGACCGATTTCCCAGAAACGCCCCATTGCATGACCATTCACCCAAACCATACCTTTACCCCATGTGCTCATATCCAGAAATGTATCTCCTACTTTATCCAGTTTAAAGGTGCTCTTGTAGTAAGCAGGCATAGCCGGTAGTATTTTTGTATCGTTATATTTCTTGTCTTTAATAAAAGAATAATCTACCGGGAAGTTGTACACAGTCCAGTTTTTCAATTCCTTAGCCTGATTGCCCGAAACAAGTTCCACCTTTTCCGTGATACCTTTGCGGTCGTGGATGGATTTGTCAAAGTTGACACGTCCCATTGCTTCCACTAGAATATCCAGTTGCGTACCTTTTTTCAGTGCGGGCAAAGTCGTAGTAAATTCTCCTTTACGACGGTTCAAACGCGCCAGAAGTTTGCCGTCGGCATAGATTTGCGCCCAGTCGTGCACTTCCGTAATCTTCAAAACGGTTCCTGCGGGGGTTGCTTCAGGCAATGTGGTCCGATACAGAATAGTTCCCCATCCCTGATTGAATTGTTCCATCGGGTGAATATCCACTGTTTGTTTGGCTTCCGGCAAATTCGAGAATAGTGGAGCCACTTTATTGAAATGAATTTCGGGAATCTCAATAACAGGCAAAGCAGCGGGGACTTCAGGCAATGATTCACCGGCCGGAAGATAGTTTTTCAATAAATCGCGAAGCAAGAAAAACTTTTCGGTGGTCCATCCGGCTTCACTGATCGGAGCGTCATAATCGTACGAACTGCACATAGCGGAATAAGCAGGGTTGTTTGCACCTCCCCAATGACCGAAAGTCGTTCCTCCGTGAGTCATATAGAGACTGAAAGAGATATTCCGGTCGAGCATATCCTTGATGCCCTGTACCATATCTTTTGCAGGACGTGTTTCGTGTTTCCGTCCCCAATGGTCGAACCACCCGCTCCAGAACTCACTACACATCAATGGAGTTTCGGGACGAAGCTCTTTCAGTTTCTTAAACTGCTGGTCGATATTAGCCCCAGTTCCGAAATTCACAGTCCAAATCAAATCGTCGAGTGCATTATTGGTAAAGTTACTGATCCAGTCACATTGAAACAGAGGTACATCGGTGAAACCGGATTCACGAACCAAATCACGCACGGCAGAAACGTATGGTTTATCGGTTCCGTAAGAGCCATACTCGTTCTCCACCTGAACCATGATAATGTTTCCTCCTTTATCCACTTGCAACGGAGCCAGTTGTTTGCCGACTTCTTTCATAAAAATACCTACCCGTTCCATATAATAAGGATCAAGCGTGCGCAAGGCTACGTCTTTTTTCTTTAACAGCCACAGGGAAGTCCTCCCATCTCCCATTCCGCACACACATACGGACCGGGACGGACAATAACATACATTCCATGTTGCTGCGCAAGTTTACAGAAAGCGGCAATATCATTCTGACCGGAGAAGTCGAACTTTCCTTCTTCCTGTTCGTGGATATTCCAGAAAATATAAATGCAAATCGTATTCATTCCCAATGCTTTGCACATCTCTATGCGATGACTCCAGTAAGCCTGTGGGATACGGGTGTAATGCAATTCAGCCGCCTTCACTACAAATGGTTTTCCATCAAGCAGGAATGTGTTCTTGCCCGCCTCAAATTTGTGGGCAGTGGTTTGCGCCTGTGCACTACTAAAGAGAATAACTGTAAAAAGTACCAGTAAAGCAATGATTTTGTTTTTCATGGTTTATTCAAAAATAGAATTTTAATAGTATACGGCAAAGGTAGGCGATTCACCTAAAAAGGAGGGGATAATTATCATTCAAAAAGGGTTAGAAATAAAGCAAAATAGCTGTCTCTTATACACATCT
>NZ_JAJKHN010000209.1:0-1370 GCF_020982715.1 Bacteroides sp. 1_1_30 | reverse complement strand
GCTCACTTCCTTCTTCTCAAAGCTGTCCCATGTCACGTTGCTGATGACTTTCATGTCTCGGCCGATGGAAGGACGGGCCGGCTGGCTGTATTTTCTTGTGCGACGGTCAATCTGGCGTTGCGCCTCCTTTCCGAGACCTTTCAGGTCAGGGGTACGCAGACCGTTCTGTTCCGGTGCGACACCATGTTCGTACTCGATGTCCTTGGCAACGACCTGGCGGTTTATACGCTCGTTGATGACGGCCTCCTGCTGGGCGCGGATGAAACGTTTCTCGGCTTCCGTCTGCTCCTGCTGGGCACGGTGGATCATCAGCGGGAACGAAGCCACACACTCAAAGCGCATCGCTCCGCCCTTATCCTTGTACAGCAGACGTACGCTGCTCATGTCATAAGGATCGTACTGGACATAGAACTTCTTGTAGGTGTTACGTCGGCGCCATTCCAGATCAGGCTCACCGGGGGCGGAGAAAACCTCGTAAGGGTATTTCTTTCCCTGTACCGTGATCTCGATACCGTTGGCGGTGAACAGCGACGGTTTCTCGGTCGTGTACCAGAACATCTCCACCATATCCGACACACTTACCGCATCGGTAGCCTCGTTCACGCTGGTATTGTACATCTCAATCCGGGAGATGCCGGTGGCAGGGTGTTTCATTGAATTCCACTGCTCACGGGCGGCGGCATACTGTTCCTTCAGTTCCTCCAATGTGGGGAGGGAGTCGATGTTCGCGTTGATGAATTCCAAATTCGGACGGCTTGTATCTCTCTTTGCCGTAATATTCTGCCCGGTGAAACCGAAACGTTTCTTCAATACCTGGCTCTGGAAGCGGTAGAAAATGTTCTCAATCGTCTTAGATTCGCCATTATACGGAGCTGTCGGGCGGTGGATACGGCTGATCTTCGAGAAAAGGCCCAGCGCCGCGTTCTTCTTATGACCGCCCTGGTTGTCGCACACGATCTCGTAGGGTTTGTGCCGGCTCGTCTGGATAGCCATGCGGAAAGCATGGTACTGGGCGATATAGTCCTCGTTGTCGCTGATGTAATAACCGAGCAGGACTTCACTATAGGCATCCACCACCTCGTACACGCTTGTAGTGCACTTGTTTCCGTTCTCGTCACGATAGTAGAGGTTCAGCTTCGTGCCGTCGCCATACCAAAGGCTGTCACGACGGCCCGGAAGGATGGTCCGGTGCTTGCGGTCATAACGCTGGTGTGCCTTCATTTCCCCATAAACGGCATCGTACCACAGAGGTTCGACACGCGGGCTGTTGAACCATTCGCGGAGGCTGCGGGGACTCTTCAGGGGCTTCCAGCCACGTTCCGGAGCGACACGGTTGTACTCCTCGAAGATCTCCATGTCAGTATAAACCG
>NZ_JAJKHN010000208.1:0-1388 GCF_020982715.1 Bacteroides sp. 1_1_30 | reverse complement strand
GGTAGTGTAAAATAAACTGTGTCACGCATTATTTATCTCTAGAAAACTCATCGGTCGGGGAACGGCCCGCGCCAAGGGGCGGGACCACCCGTCCCGACGAGCGTAAAATTACAATAATTTAAACCGGTTTCCAAACTTTATAGCCAGTTGTTGCGAGATGGTAGCCCAATTGGCCAGTGGCATGGTCCATTTCTTACGTATATTGCGGTATGCAAGATAAACAAGTTTCTCAAGGGCTGTATCCGATGGGAACACGCCCTTGTTTTTTGTTACCTTGCGGATCTGACGGTGATACCCCTCAACGGTATTTGTGGTATAGATAAGCTTACGGATGACCGGAGTATACTGGAAGTATTCGGACAGCTTATCCCAGTTGTCCTGCCAGGATCTGATAACGACAGGATACTGTTCACCCCATTTTTCATCCAGCTTGAGGAGCTCATTTTCTGCGGATTCCTTATTGACTGCCTGATAGACACATTTCAAATCCCTTAAGAACTCCTTCTGATTCTTGGATCCTACATACTTGATGGAGTTACGTATCTGATGTACTACACAAAGCTGTACGGCTGTATTAGGATAAACGCTTTGAATGGCTTCAGGAAACCCCTTCAGACCGTCTATACAGGCAATGAGAATATCCTCAACTCCACGGTTCTGAAGGTCTGTCAACACGCTGAGCCAGAAGTTTGCTCCCTCATTCCTTGATATATACATTCCAAGTAACTCCTTGTGTCCCTCCCTGTCAATGCTCAGTACATTATAGATTGCACGGGTTACCGCGCAGCCACGTTCATCCGTTACTTTGTAATGAATGGCATCCATCCAGACTATAGGATAAACAGAATCAAGCATCCGTGATTTCCATGCTTTTATCTCCGGAAGTACACGGTCTGTGATGGAACTGATTGTGTCGGCCGAAACACGATTCCCAAGATTTTCTTCCATCCAGTCACTGATTTCCCTTGTGCTGTTTCCCATTGCATACAAGCCAATTATACGGTCAGCAACACCTTCTGCCAGAATAGTCTCACGCTTCTTGATAAACTGGGGATCAAAACTCGAATTACGGTCACGGGGAGTGGAAACGGTTACTTCGCCCAAGGGAGTCTGAACCTGCTTTTGCATCTTTCCGTTACGACGGTTACCCATCTGGCGTTCTTCTTCTGTCAAATGTGCATCCATCTCTCCTTCCAGGGCTGCATTCAATATACTTTCCAATAGTGGGGCAAAGGCGCCGTCCTTACCCAACAAAGGCTTGCCGGCTTTCAGCTGTTCAATGGCCTTGTTCTTGATACTCTCGAAATCAAATTCTTCTTTCATAAAAAAAACTGTGTTAGCAAAGTTAATACTTTATTCCTTGCTGACACAGTTTAATTTACATCCTC
>NZ_JAJKHN010000207.1:0-1418 GCF_020982715.1 Bacteroides sp. 1_1_30 | reverse complement strand
GGCTCACCCGAAATTTCTTGGGGGTAACTATTTGTAGCTTTCTTTAAAGTGATTACTTTTGTAATATGACAGAAGCAGCATTAATATCTTTAGCTCAAATAGTACTACCAAGCGAAGTCCTTTCCTCGTTTGATATAACTAAGGTAGAAAGTACCGATACCGAGATTAACATTCATCTTGATGAAAAGATGTACGATACTTTACGTAATGATGTTCACTTTGAATCCAAAGGTTTTATTCCTGCGGTTTCCATCACCGATTTCCCCATCCGCGACCACAAAGTAATCCTTTTGCTCCGACGCCGTAAATGGGTTGATATTCGTACCGGCAAGAGTTTTATTCTACCTCTTAAAATAGCCGCCGAAGGCACCCGCTACTCCAAGGAGTTTGCGGCTTTTTTAAAAGAAACGTATGGACACATCCCCGGTGACCTGCCGTACGCTTGATGATTTCTATCATATTGACGCATCTACCTTTGAGAAGCAATACAAGGATGTGCTAAGCGGTTATCGTAATTGGGAAGAGTTGAGCCATGCGGAAGAGTGGCTTGTCTTTCCTGAGAACATTGGACCTAATCTGGCTATTGACGAGACTTCCCTGTCGAATGGCGACCTTTATACAATAGTAACCAACAGGGACAGGCATGGTCGTGAGATGTGCCTTGTCGCCATTGTTGCAGGGACGAAGTCAGAGACGGTCATAGCGGCTTTACGCCATATTCCCGAACACCTGTTGGACAGTGTAGAAGAAGTGACACTTGATTTATCGGACTCAATGCGTAAAATAGTCCGCTTCTGTTTCCGCAAGGCATCTCGTGTAATAGACCGGTTCCACATCCAGAAATTAGCTTGCGATGCAGTGCAGGAAATGCGTATCAAACTCCGCTGGGACGCAATCCAGGAAGCCAATGATGAGATGGAAGAAGCAAAGCAGAAAGGGGAATCATATGTGCCTATGAGATATGAAAATGGAGATTCAAAGAAAGAACTGTTGGCAAGAAGCCGCTATCTGCTGTTTAAATCCTCCGAAAAATGGACCCCAGCACAAAAACAAAGAGCCAAAATTCTTTTTAAGGAATATCCGGAATTGGGACAGGCGTATGGATTATGTCATTCACTCAGAATGATTCTTGCCAAAAATACAATCAAAGATGCGGCAAGATTGAGTATGGCTAAATGGTATAATAAAGTGGAAGAGGCAGGCTTTCATGCTTTCAATGTAATTGCAGCAACCTTCTATGAACATTATGATGATATTCTTAACTTTTATAATAAAAGATCCTCTAATGCGGCGGCTGAATCCTTTAATGCGAAAATCAAACAATTCAGAACCGCATTAAGAGGAGTAGTGGATGAGAAATTCTTCCTCTTTAGACTGGCTAAGATTTATGCATACCCCCAATGATTATCGGGTGAGCC
>NZ_JAJKHN010000206.1:0-1419 GCF_020982715.1 Bacteroides sp. 1_1_30 | reverse complement strand
CAGTCCGGCAAGGTCGCCCGTCTGGAACGACACGCGTTTCGTCTCACCGGCCAGTTCGTACAGGTTGGGGTCAAAGTCCAGTTCACCGTCACGGAAGTAATAGACGGTGAATTTCTTCCCCTCATCGTCCGTTACCTCCTCGCTGCGTACCGAACTCACCGTACCCACCCGGTGGGGGTAGATACCGCTGAAGGATTCCTGCTCGTAATGGTCATAGATGCCGTATTCATCCACGCCCTGCTCGATGTACTTCTTTCCGCCGGGGAGCATCAATCTCGGGCTGCCGTATTTCTCCGCATCGATGTTGCGGGTCGAGCCTACCGGGAACAGGCGCGTATAGAATTTGGCCGTGTTGCTCGTATCTCTTTCCAGGGAGGTCAGCCCCTTGCCGTAGCCAAGGGTGATTTCTTCCCCGTGTTCGCAGCGGCACACGTTCACAGTCTGCCCCTCAACCCACCATTCCACCTTGCCGCCGGCCTTTTCCGCGATGGCTTTCAGCGCTTCGTCGCAGTACATCCCCTCGTAGTCTATCGTGATCAGCTCCGTACCTTCCACCGTACCCACTTTCCAGTCGGTAATGTGGCCCATGCCGTCATTGATAGCCTTCACCACCATGGCCACATGCTCGCGGGGCGTGGCCGTCAGGGTAAACAGGGGGTTGGTGTCCCCGTCCGTCGTCTCCAGCACCAGGAACCGCTTGATCAGGCTCTCCACGCCGTACAGCTTCAGGTTATACTCCCATTCACCCTCGCTCACCTGTTTCGGCGTGTAGCGTTCCGTCAGCCGGTACCGTTCGCCCAGATAGTCCGTGTAGTCGTTCACGTCCAGGGGCACGAAGGCATAATAGCTGAACGACAGGGAAAGCACATTCTCTCCCTGCACCTCCTTGCTTTGCGTCGAGCTGTCGTTCACGGCCACATCCGCACGCTTGTTCCCGGCTTTGTCATATATCGTTAGAAGCATATTCCAATAGTGTTTGAATGGTTATATAATCGGTTTCGGTTCCCGGAACTTTACCCGAAATTTCCCGGCATGCACACCTTCTGTCCACAGATAGGTCAGCGGGGTGAATTTCGTGCAGTCGGCATACTTCACATGCAGCTGCAGGTCCAGCTGGGGGAAACGGATGTCCAGCCAGCCGTCTTTTCCCTGCTTCAGGAAATTCACAAAGGCAAAGTACTTCTTCATCCAGCCGGCCTGTGTCTTGTTGTACAGGGCGAAATGAAGTGTCACATCCCGCGCTTCATTCCGTGGGGTGAGCACAGTACTGTATTTTTCCCCATGCTCTTCCCGTATATCCACGGCAGTATCCTTCTTGGCCTTGCTCGGGGTCAGGATGGCCGTCAGGTTCTCCATGCCGCCGCGCCGGTCTTCCACCAGGAACACGCCGTATTCCGTCCAGATGTCCGTGCCGTTCAC
>NZ_JAJKHN010000205.1:0-1440 GCF_020982715.1 Bacteroides sp. 1_1_30 | reverse complement strand
CAGTCCGGCAAGGTCGCCCGTCTGGAACGACACGCGTTTCGTCTCACCGGCCAGTTCGTACAGGTTGGGGTCAAAGTTCAGTTCCCCGTCACGGAAGTAATAGACGGTGAATTTGTTCCCTTCATCGTCCGTTACCTCCTCGCTGCGTACCGAACTCACCGTACCCACCCGGTGGGGATAAATGTCACTGAAGGCTTCCTGCTCGTAATGGTCATGGATGCCGTATTCATCCACGCCCTGCTCGATGTACTTCTTTCCGCCGGGGAGCATCAGCCTCGGGCTGCCGTATTTCTCTGCATCGATATTGCGGGTCGAACCTACCGGGAACAGGCGGGTGTAGAACTTGGCCGTGTTGCCGGTGTCTCTTTCCAGCGAGGTCAGCCCCTTGCCGTACCCCAGGGCTATCTCTTCCCCGTGTTCGCAGCGGCACACGTTCACCGTCTGCCCCTCAATCCACCATTCCACCTTGCCGCCGGCTTTTTCGGCAATGGCTTTCAGCGCTTCGTCGCAGTACATGCCCTCGTAGTCTATCGTGATCAGCTCCGCACCTTCCACCGTACCCACCTTCCAGTCAGTAATGTGGCCCATGCCGTCATTGATGGCCTTCACCACCATGGCCACATGCTCGCGGGGAGTGGCCGTCAGGGTAAACAGGGGGTTCGTGTCCCCGTCCGTCGTCTCCAGCACCAGGAACCGCTTGATCAAGCTCTCCACGCCGTACAGCTTCAGGTCATAGTCCCACTCGCCCTCGTTCACCTGCTTCGGCGTGTAGCGTTCCGTCAGCCGGTACCGTTCGCCCAGATAGTCCGTGTAGTCGTTCACGTCCAGGACGATATGTTCGTAATGGGAGAAGGAAAGGGAAAGCACATTGTCTCCCTGAACCTCCTTCTGCTGGGTGGAGCTGTCATCCGGAGCGATGTCCGCACGTTTATTGCCGTTTCTGTCATATATGGTCAGCATGTCCGTAATCCTTTTAAATATCGTTTGAACTGCGTTTGAATGTCGTTAAATCACCGGTACCGGCTCGCGGAACTTCACTTTGAACTTCCCGGCATGCACGCCTTCCTTCCACAGGTAGGTCAGCGGGGTGAACTTCGTGCAGTCCGCATATTTGACACGAAGGGTCAGGTCAAGCTGGGGGAAAGAAATATCGAGCCATCCGTTCCGGCCTTTCTTCAGGAAATTCACGAAAGCGAAATACTGCTTCATCCATCCCGACTGTGTCCGGGCGTACAGGGCAAAGTGCAGCGTCACGTCGCGCGCCTCGTTCCTCGGGGTAAGCACGGCGCTGTATTTTTCTCCGTGCTCTTCCCGTATGTCCACGGCCGTGTCCTTTTTCGCCTTGCTCGGGGTCAGGATGGCTGTCAGGTTCTCCATGCCGCCGCGCCGGTCTTCCACCAGGAACACGCCGTATTCCGTCCAGATGTCCGTGCCGTTCAC
>NZ_JAJKHN010000204.1:0-1448 GCF_020982715.1 Bacteroides sp. 1_1_30 | reverse complement strand
CCAGCCTTCTTCCTTTTCCTATTGACAGAAGTCTTCTTGTCTTCATCCTGATAATTCTTCAAAATGGTCAATGCCATTTTAGTTAAAGTGGAAAAGTTTTGTGCCGAATTCATCATTTTTCTTCCATCATCTTCATTAAATGTAACATCCAACTGCCAATGCAATCCATTTTCTACCGCCCAATGCTTTCTCTTATATTTAAGAATAAGCTCTGGATTGTTCACTAATGAAGAGATGAAACAATGTTTCTCATTCTGTATTTCCCCTGTGGCTATATTTATTTTCTCGGTCTTTATTATTCCATAAGTCCTAAGATTCTTCCAATCGCGATAACAGAACCCTAATCTACTGGGTTCAGAGCAGGATATGCAGGTCCTTGTCACCATAAATCCATGACCTTCTGTGGTTTCTTCAGCTCTTTTGATAAAATCATTTTCTCTTCCGGAAATTAGCAAGTACTCCGCATCGTTTTCGATATTTTCCCTTAGTTTTAAATGATTATCTTTCACCTCTAAAAGATAATCGGCTTGTTTCTCTGCTATTTTTTCTACAATCTTCTTTTGGGTGCCAAGTGCATCGATGGTAACTACATCTCCTTGTCGTATATCAATGTCGTCCAGTAATTTGGGTATTGCTACTATTTCATTCTCTTTTATTGAGACCCGTTCCTGCCCTAATGACAGACTCATATCGGAAAGAAAGGCACTGACAATATGAAGTTTGGCTGATGCTGCTTGCTCCTTTGTTATTTTACCCGCTGACTCTTGTACCAGTTTATCAGCATTGATGGCACCACAGATCGTTTTCCCGTCAATAGCTATATGTCTATTCGTATAAAGATCATTACCCTCACCTATTTGAACTTTCGACCAGTCGCAATCTTCTATGGACGGTGAATCACCTCTCATATTACAGGCCCATTCTCTGTAACAACTCTCTAATCTTTCTGTTTTTATGATACAAAAAAATCGGCGTAATGTATCATGTGAGGGGGTAGTTTCTAAATCCGGTATGAATCTCCTAAGAAAATCTTTCTTATAACGGGCGAAGTCTGCTATATCATTCCAACTCTGACAATCACAAAAAACACCCGATAAAGTGACAAGCATTATCAATTTGCCCGAATAAGTGACTTTATTCTTTTCACGTGGGTCTATTGTATCAATAGCTTCAGACATACTAGCCATATGACGTGCCAATTCGTCATTTATTAAAAAATCTTTTGCAATCTTATCCATTACTGTTTATTATTTAGACGTGAAGATAATGAAATACCAGAATGAATACAATATAAATAATCAATATATCAATTGAAGAAGCCCGAAGATTAAAAAGGATGAAAGCAATAGGTGGCATGACCATGTAAAGTTGTGACACGTCTATATGAGGAAAAGTAACTAGGAAGACTTTATTTATTATTAGATATACAAGAGTATTGCCATTAAATA
>NZ_JAJKHN010000203.1:0-1463 GCF_020982715.1 Bacteroides sp. 1_1_30 | reverse complement strand
ATCGGACTGCAAAGATAAGAACTTTATTTATTATCCTCCAAAACTTTTCGGAAGTTTTTTTGTTCTTTTCTTTAAGCACAATTTCGCTTTTTCACTATGTCAATTCTGCAAGGCTTTCTTCTCTTGGAAAGCGGGTGCAAAAGTACACCCTTTTGGTATACAATCCAAATATATTAAACTCTTTTTTCGAAGTTTTTTTGAAAGAATATGCTAAAGTGCTGAAGGATAATGATGTTGTAGAACATATTTTTTTTATCATGAGTGGATTGGGGGCGGAAACGGTACACATGAGACACATTATTATATCACACGCGGGCGCGTAGGCGAACGCAAAAGAGAAAAAGATGCAGAAGAAAGAAATAACAAAATTACAGTCGAATTACAGCTGAGAAAAAGACAACAGGAAGAAAGAGACAAGAAGATGATATAGAAAGAAAGCAAGAAAAAGAACGAAATGTAAAAAGAATACTAGGGATATACCACAAAGGGACATTACAAAAGGAGATTATTAAAGGGGATGGATTAATTGGAATGGTTAATTGGGCATGACCAGCAGAATACAGGATATTCAGCGACGCAGCGCCACTAGAAGTGATTTCTCATTTTCATTTCTCATATTCTCATAGGTTGCACAATAATCAACTGTAAATCATCAATATAACACTATGAGAAATAAAATAAAAAAGGCATTTCTCATAGTATTACCAGCGTTTTATACTGAAAACAGTGCATTTCTCATACCTTTTCAAGGTATTTCTCATAGTATTTTGACTATTTATGCTATAAATTCTCAAGCTAGATCCTAAACTAAAGACCAGGTTGAATACCAGACTAGACACAGCTTTACAATATATTATCAGTGCTTATTGAAAGTATATAGAGCAGACATTCGCATATTTTCCTACCTGCATCTGTATCGTTGCACTCGAGTGAACAGGCCTGTGCACTAGAGTAGAAAGAACCGTCTACTCGAGTGAAACGATCTGTTCACTCGAGTGCAACGATACAGATAGTAGTAGGAAAAAATGGTAATAATTAAGGAAAAGCATAAGGATATAAGGTGCATGATACACAGGAAAGCAGTAAACAATAGGAAGTTGCTTAATAAACGACATAAGAAAAAGGAATAATCGTAAAGTTCGACGAGAGTCTGGGAAAAGATACAGCCATAATGCATGAGAAAGGAGTAAAATAGATAAAAGGAGTATGAGAATAAGATGAGAAACGATTTAAAACCTATGAGAAATGCATCATTTTTAAGGATAAATGATAGAAATAGTATGAGAAATACCATTTTATATTTTATTTCTCATACTATTATATTATTGATTTACATATAATTACCGTATTATTTATGAGAATATGAGAAATGAAAATGAAAAATCGGGTTCTTCGTCAAATTTGGTGGTAAGTTTTTCTCCGCTCATTTAGCTAATTCAGTCAGTGCCTATATTTTCTTATGA
>NZ_JAJKHN010000202.1:0-1473 GCF_020982715.1 Bacteroides sp. 1_1_30 | reverse complement strand
TACTCCCGTCATATTCAGGATCTTGAAGTTTACGGTCATACTTTGGAGTTAGTCATAAAGGTTGGCAAATATTATTGCGAAAATGTTTCTTGTCCGCGAAAAATATTCTGCGAACCGTTGTCTTTTCTGGCTCGTCGGTATGGTAGACGGAGCTATCTTGTTGAGGAACGCATCAGATCGATAAGCTTGGAACTTACTTCCCGAAAGGCCTCTTCTCTTTTGCAGCTGTTCCATATAACGGCCAGTAGCTCTTCCTGCTTACGCATCCTACAACAGTGCGGGCAACATAATCCTATGCATAATAAAAGTATTTATGTAGGTATTGATGATTTTGCCTATAAAAAAGGTAAGGATTATATGAGTGTGGTCGTAGACCAGATGACACACATGCCTATTGCTTTGTTAGAGGATAGAAACGGAGAAGCGCTTGATAACTGGCTCACCCGGAATCCTCAAATACAATATATAACGAGAGACCGTGGAAGATGTTTCACAGAGGCTATAAACAGAATAATCCCTGGTGTTACACAAATCTGCGACCGGTTCCATCTAACCAAGAATATGACGGACACGATGATACCGGAAATAGAGAAAATGATTCGTCAGACCAAGCAAAAGCTCAAATACGAATATCCTGACAGAGACACGGCTTCTTCGTTAATTCTTCAGGACATATTTAACATGGGAGATGTCCGACACAGAGAAAAATTGAAGATATACAGGGAAAGCCTGAACTTAAAAATGCAGGGGATGACCATTGAGCAGACAGCCGCGCATTTGGGCAAGAAAAGTCGCTACATTTATAAGCTCATTCACAACAGGAGAATAGGGGCATACTTGAATGAGCAACAGAAGACAGCTCTTAAATATGTATCCGAACTGGCTACAATCATTAGTGCGGGCTGTATTACCCGAAAAATATTGGCACAAAAAATGGGGAGTAAAATCAGTGGCGCACTTATTGGAAGGATAACATCCAGCTTGCGAAAAATGTATCAACAAAAGAGGAAGGAAGTCAAGGAGCATAATGAGAGCATTGAAAACGGAAGTAAAACACAGAGAGTTTCACAGAATCAGATACGCAAATACATTCTAAAGGGAGAATCGGATAATCCTAAACTAGCGGAACTATATAAGTCCTCACCACAGATTAAAGAACTCTTAAGCGTGTGTCAGAATTTCAGAGATATGATTAATGGGAACACTTATGATAAGGATATTAGAAAGTGGATTGAAAAAGCGAAGGCAACACGGAATATGGCACTGACGAACTTTGCATATGGTATTGAAAAAGACTGGGAGGCAGTACAGGCAGCTATTGATATCCCCTTCAGTAACGGATTACTGGAGGGGACAGTGAATAAAATTAAAGCGGTAAAAAGGCAGATGTACAATAGGGCAGGAAGCAAACTACTGAGAGCCAAGATTCTTTATTCACAATAGAAGAAGTACCACCAAATTTGACGAAGAACC
>NZ_JAJKHN010000201.1:0-1496 GCF_020982715.1 Bacteroides sp. 1_1_30 | reverse complement strand
TTAGCCATGGTCTCGTGGGCTCGGAGATGTGTATAAGAGACAGCCTTTTGTATCATCAGAAATAAGATATAATGTGATAATTGATTTTTGTAATATTTCTGTGTCTTTAGGGGAAAAACTTTGAAGACTTGACTATATCCTGTATTTTACAGGAAAGTATAAATTTGGACTGTGAACTAGAAATAAATTAGGGGATCTTTTTATTGGGGAGAACGTATGAACTGGTATATATTGGTATTGATAATTGACGTACCAGCTGTGCATCTGTCCATTTTCTATCTCGGTAGCGATATACAAGGTTGGAAGATGAATACAGAAGGGGTTGCACAAATGAGAAGAATTTAGTGGCTATACTGTTTTCGCTGTGCTGTATGCTGGCGGGAAGGATACTCCTTTTGGGAAAGTAGAAAGATAAAAGGCAGTCGGGCACTAGAGATAAAAAGTGAGAGGAGCTCCATAGAACGGAAGCTCTCCTCTTTTATTTTTTTATTTTGTACTAAGTTATAAGATTCCGGCTTGTCACAAGCAAGAATAATATAAGCAGATTCCTGTTTCACAACAGATATCTATGCCGCAAAGATACATGAAATATATATTAACACAATGATTTAACGGGTTTTGTTGGGGAAGCTGTCTGTGACGGGGGAATGGACGCTAAGGTGCTTGACATACTGGAGAACTGCTTCGAGTGGAACAGGGACAGGAAACTGATACGGAAAATAAGGAAAGAGGTGGAGGACTTCGAGCGTTGGACGGAAATGAAGGCGGCAGAAATGCTGCGTGCCAAGAGGCAGCAAAAATAAATCTCATTTATATCATATTATGCAATATACAAAGCTGATAAAATATTCAAAAAAAAATATTTTATCAGCTTTCAAATAATGAATTACTACATAACCTACATTAAGAAGTGCATTAGTATATAGAAAGTAGTGAATATACACTAGTTACGATAAGCCGAGTTTTTTTTACTAAAGATGGTGGCGAAGATTCTTGTTTCATTACTTCTCTGTCATCGAAATATGAAGTTAAAAACATAATTGTCAAAATCAACAAACGTGTATACTGTTTTATAATTAATATAATTAAGGTTAATACTGAATACGTTAAAAGTCAAAAGTGCCATGTTTATAAGAGGACCGGGAAGGTTTATAATAATCCTCACCCGGGGTCTGGGGTTGTATAAAATCTTGTCTGAATATTTCTGTAGGATTATCTGTAATTAAATCTGCATCATGGGTATATATGTTAAAATAGCACTCTGGATCTGTTTTTTGGTTATATGGTCCTTCTCCCACAAAAGAAAATTTGTAAAAACCAATTTTTTCTCCGTCTTTTCTGACTGTAAGGAACCAGACATTACCACTACTTATCGTTTTAAATCTCAATCCGTTTAATGATGAATAAGTTTCCTCTATAAACTGGCCATTCAAATATGTCTGTTTTTTACAAGTAAAAGGTGACTCAAATCTACCACCTGTCTCTTATACACATCT
>NZ_JAJKHN010000200.1:0-1570 GCF_020982715.1 Bacteroides sp. 1_1_30 | reverse complement strand
ATCATTTTCTTTATCACTTCCTTCAGTTCGCCCAGGTGTCCGGCGCTCACACCGGTGTTCTCGGCTATCCGGGCCAGATGCCCTTCGGCCGTGTCCATCTTTTCCGCCACACTTTCCAGCCGGTCGTCCATGCTGCTCCAGTGCTGCAGCCCGCTGGTAAACATGCCCTCCAGCTTCGTCCCCTGGTCCTGCGTCATGGCCGTGAAGCCGCCCGCTTTCGCACTCTGGCTGGTACCGCCGGCTTCGGTCTTGTCGTAGCCCGTGGCTGCCGCCAGGTTGTCACGCAGGGCAAGGGCTTCGTCCACATACTGCATGTACTCTTCAGTCAGCGCATTCCGTTCCGCCTCGGTCAGTTCGTTGTCCTCCATCGCCTTGCCGAACTTCTCCCACCAGCCTTTCAGTTTTTCGCTGTACAGTTCACCGATCTTGTTGCTCAGCATCGCCCGCATGAAGTACTCGGATATATCCTCCGCCGCATCCTTCGCGCCATACTTCATGTTCATCAGGTTGTCGATGAAGCTGCTGTACATACCGTCGAATGAAATGCCCGTCAGCCCTTCATACAGCTGGTCGGTCAGTTCCTCCAGCTTGCCGGCCTGCGCTATGTAGTCATCCAGCTTCTCGGTCAGTCGCCCGCCGTAACCGCCCTTGCCGGTGTTCTGGATTTGCGTCCACATGTCCACATTCGAACGCAGCGCTTTCATCTCCTCCGGGCTCAGGCTCCACAGGTTCCCGTCCCACTGGCGGCCAATCTGTCCGCTCAGTTTGTCTATCTGTACTTGGTTGAAACCACCCCAGTAGTAGTTCCAGCTGTGGTGACTTCCGCTGTAGCGTGCCTGTTCCTTCGCTATCTGCAGATAGTTTGCATTCGTTTCTTTCTGGTATTTGTAAGCATCCCGGTAAGCTTCCACCGATTTAGTCCCCTTGCTCGCCTTGATGGTATCGGTCAGGTCCTCGATGGAGGTCTGCAGTTTCTCGTTCCGGTCTGTAAGACGGTCTATAGCCGCCTGCACTTCCTTGGCGTTCCCGCCGATGCCGAACAGTTTGTTGAAACCTCCGAAAGACACCGTGTTCAGCAGTCCTCCGATACCTTTCACAAGGGAACCGCCTATCTGTTTGAACAGGTCCCCGCTGAGGATATTGTCGAGTATTCCGGTTATCGCATTGAAAATGGTGTCTATCAATGATGAAATAATCGGGCCAATACCGTCTTTCAGCAAATCCAGTATGGAGAGAATGGCCGATATGATCTGCCCGATGACTCCGGCACTTGACAGGGTCTCGGACATCTGACTGATAGCATCACCGACCTTGCCTCCGATATTCAGTTTTGAAAGACCGGTAAGCATGTTCTGGATTCCTTCAAATGATCCCTGCAAGGTTCCGCTCGCAAAGCCGTGCAACCCGTCGGATACCATGTTCAACCCGTCAACCGTGTCCTGGGAGGCACTTTTCACCTCCCCGGCAAGCGCCTTCATTTCAGAGGTGGCGTTCAGGTATTCTTCGTCAGCTGAAGCGCTGGACGATTGGGCCATTTGAAGAGCGATTTTGGTACGTTCTATTTCTGCCT